>JBPOHM010000372.1:0-6432 GCA_052035585.1 Bacillota bacterium | reverse complement strand
ACCTTGTTTCTTCTGTCCTGTTCATTTTCAAATAGATTGAAATTGTATAGACCTTCTGAAACTATATAGTCAACCTTTGCTCTATCATTAAGTGATGCCATAGGATCTTGGAAAATCATCTGAACTTTTTGTCTGAATTCTCTCATTTCTGCCTTAGACATCTTTTTGTTTATTTTCTTACCTTTAAATAATATATCTCCAGCACAGGTATTATGAATTTTCATTATAGCTCTTCCAATTGTTGTTTTACCTGAACCACTTTCCCCTACAAGAGAGAATGTTTCTCCCTTATATATATCAAAGCTAACATCTTCGACAGCTTTAAACTCTTTTTTATCAAGCTTAAATTTAACACTAACGTTTTTAAGAGAAAGTAATACTTCCTTCTTATCTTTAAACTTATCAATTTTAATTTCCTTAAGCTCTTCGCTTATATTTGATGATACCTTATTTGCTTTTTCATGGAGTAACCATGTTTTAGCATAATGAGTATCTGAAACCTTGAAGAACGGAGGATCCAACATTGTGTCAATAACCATCGCATTTGGATTTCTCTCTGCAAAAGCATCTCCCTTTATCTCTTTATAAAGATTTGGAGGTGTTCCTTTTATAGAATAAAGCTCTTTACCCTTAACTCCTAGCTGTGGTAATGAAAGAAGTAATGCCTTAGTATAAGGGTGCTTTGCATCATTGAAGATTTCATGGCTTAGACCATGCTCTACAATTTGTCCAGCATACATAACAGCTACACGATCTGCTACATTTGCAACAACTCCAAGGTCGTGTGTAATATAAATAACTGTCATGTTAAGAACCTTTTGTATATCCTTTATAAGCTTAAGAATTTGTGCCTGTATTGTAACATCAAGAGCAGTTGTTGGCTCATCACATATTAATATGTCTGGTTGACATGCTATAGCTGTTGCTATAACAACTCTTTGTCTCATACCACCAGAAAACTCATGTGGGTATTGCTTATATCTTTTTTCAGCATCAGCAATTCCAACCTGCTTTAATATCTCTATTGCTTCCTTTTTTGCATTTTCCTTATCAATGCCTCTATGCCATGTTATAACCTCACGAATTTGTTCTCCTATTGTTTTTAGAGGGTTTAATGATGTCATAGGGTCTTGGAAAACCATAGCTATTTTCTTACCACGAATGTTAAGCCATTCCTTTTCAGTTTTGTAATTAGCTATATTTTGTCCATCATATATAATTTCGCCTGAGCTTACCCAGCCGTTTTTGTCCAACATTCCTACAAAGGATTTTGTGAATACACTTTTACCTGAACCACTTTCTCCAACTATAGCCAATGTTTCACCCTTGTATAAATCAAGAGATGCATCTCTTACAGCTGTAAGAGTCTTACCACGTAGGTTGAATTTTATTTCTACATTTTTAGCTTCTAATATCTTTTGCATTTATTCTTCCTCCTACACATGGTTTTTAGGATCAGATGCATCAGCAAACTTATTTCCTAAAATATAGAATGAAACAGTAATTAAACAAAGTATAAGAGCAGGATAAATCAATTGGAAAGGATATAACATAAAGTTAGCTCTTCCTTGATTTACCATGTTACCAAGTGTTACTGTATCTTGTGGCAATCCTAAGTTTATAAAGCTTAGGAAAACCTCTGAACCTATAGAATAAGGTATTGTCAATGCAGTTTCCATTATAATTAAGCTTATCAATTGAGGAATAATATTTTTACTTACTATTCTCATAAGTGGAGTACCTAAGCATTGTGAAGCAATGTTAAATTCACTCTCTCTTAATGATAAGATTCTGTTTCTCATAAATTTAGCTTCACTTAACCATCCTCTTGATGCAAGAGCTATAACTATAGTTGTAAAGCTTGGTTTCATAATATAGGTTAAAAGTATTAAATATATTGTTGATGGAACATTAGTAACTATATTATATAGCTCTAACATAATTGGGTCTAACTTCTTTACATATCCCCAAATAGAACCAACAATACTACCTACTCCAACCTCAACTAAAGCTATTACAAATGCTAATATTAGTGAGTTTCTTGTACCATACCATGTTCTAGCCCATACATCTCTACCAACTCCATCAGTACCAAAAATGTGCTCTGAGCTTGGTTTTTCATTCCATTTATCCATATCTAAGGTAATTTGATTAGGATCAACCTTAGAAAACACAGGATATAAAAAGCTAAAGAGCAATAGTACTATAACTAGTCCTACTAAAAATTTTGATGTATTGCTTTTGAAAAATGTTCTAAATGTAGATCTCCAATAAGAATAATTAGAGTATCCAATCTCTTCGCTATTCTTGTCGCTGAAGCTATAGTGTTCAAACATTTCATCTGTCAATGTAATTCCCTTATATTTTTCCATATCTACGCCTCACTTTCCGACAATCTAATTCTTGGGTCAACTACTGCAACTAGCAAGTCTCCTAAGAATACCCCGATTACTGATAGGGTTGAATAAATTAATACTAATATCTGAACAACGTTATTGTCTAATTGTTTAATCGCGTTAATTAATAGTCCCCCCATACCTGGTATAGAAAATAGATTTTCTATTAAAAGAGAACCTGATATAACCATCAAGAAATCTGAAGGTATACCAATTGCGATTGGAATAATAGCATTTCTTAAAACATGGTGCTTCATTATATATTTTTGAGAAAAGCCTTTAACTTTTGCAAATTTAATATATTCTTTATTTTCTTCATCAACCATGTATCTTCTTAACCATATAGCATACCAAGCAATACTAGATAAGGATAATGCTATAACTGGCAATATCCATGATTGAGGTCTATCCTTATAAAATAATAAAGGTAATTTAAATATTTTTGATACCCATACTTGAAATAGAAATAGATAAATTAAACTTGGTATCGATCTAACTAAAACTGCATAGCCTGTACCTATGCTATCTATAAGCTTGTCTTTGTATCTTGCCATAAGAATTCCCATTGGTAAACCTAAGGCCATACTTAAAAGCATACTTGCTAAACCAAAGGCTGCAGAGTATACTATTTTTTCCTTCAATATTGTTGTTATTGGAAGCTTTGGATAAACAGTGATAGATCTTCCTAAATCACCTTGGAACAGCTTCACTAAAAAGTTTTTAAATTGTGTTAATGGAGGATCAAGTACACCTAAATTCTTTAAATATACCTGTCTCATCTCCTCTGTCATGTTCAAATAATCATCTCTTGTGAAATAACCCGATGTCGGCATTAACCTAAGTAGCATAAATACTACAAATATTACAAGGCAAATTGTCACGAATGATTGTATTGTTCTTCTAATAATATACTTCTTCATTCTGCATTATCCCTTCTTTCATACATAGGAGGGGTAGATTTCCTCAACCCCTCCTACACATTTGAATTATCTATTTTGTTAGAGCTTTTAACTCTTTTTCAAATTCTTCTTTTAATTTATTGTATTGTTCTTGAGTAACTGGTGTGCTTTGGATCTTAGCACCTTTTAATTTAAATCTTGTTAAACCAAATCCACCTCTTGGTGTTTGATATGGTAATTCTTTAGACATACGGTATGATCCACCACCTGACATATAAGGCATTAAATATACATGCTCAAGCATATATTTTTCTGCTTGTGAGAATAATTCATATCTCTTTTCAATGTCAGTTTCTTCAAGACCTGCATTTACTAATGCATCAAATTCTGGTATATCATATCCACCTTCATTTAAAGCTCCGTCAGTTGTTAATCTTGCAAGGTTAGCTGAAGGATCTGCAAATCTAAAGCTGTATGCATCATCAACTAAGTCAAAGTGCATTGGCTCGAATATTTCTTCTGATGTACTGTTTCCTGCATAACCAGGAATTACCTTAACATTTTCTTCACCTAAGTTTTGCTTTAACATCTCAGCTATTAATAATGCCTTCTTAGTTTCAAGTGGATCTGTTGTTGTCGCATATACAATTTCAACTGGAAGCTTTCCATCTGATTTGAAGTTAGCTATAGTTCCCATGTCTACTACACCAGGAGTAGCTCCTTTGATTGTTCCATCAGGGTTTACTAATTCTGCAATTGCTTTTTCCATATACTCTTTTGCCTTTGCAGGATCATAAGGGTTATTGTCCTTATATGGTTTTAAATTAGGATAATCAGTATAGTCAACTCCCTTTGGATCGAATACTGTATCTTCAGGAATTATTGTATTTCTTATGAAAAACTCTGGTGTTTCAGGTTCATAAAGAGCAGAAATCTTAACTCTGTCTATACCATGTAGCAATGCTTTTCTAAAGTTTTCATTTTGTACAAATACATTAAACTCAGGGTTCTTAGAAACAAAGTTCATTGTAAACCAGAAATTAACTGTAGTTTTATCAGTTAAATTAATATATTTTTCCCACTCAGTTCCTTTAAGAGCTTTTAATTGGTCAGCAGTTACGCTAGCACTTGTTAACTCTCCTCTTTGGAACATTTCAAGTCCTGTTATTTCATCCCCAACCATTTGGAAATTAAGTTCTTTTAGAGTTATATTGTCCTTATCCCAGTAATGTTCATTCTTTTTAAGAACAACTAGCTTATCCATTTCCCATGTAGATATGTAATAACCACCATTATAAAGCATTTTATCTAATGATGTTGCATAATCTTCTCCAACCTTATCCAAAAATGCTTTTTCTACAGGATAGAAAAGCTCTGTAATTAGATATGATAGGAAGTAAGGTGTTGAAGTAGCAAGTGTATATTCTACTGTATATTTGTCTAAAGCTCTTACTCCAACTGTTGTCTCAAATGAAGCAACCACTTGTTCACGTGTCATTCCAATATCAACTCCACTGTCAATATCATCTAAATCCCAATAATAGCTATTAAGTCCTTTTATAACCTTTGTAATTGTACTTACGTTTTTAGCTCCATTTTTAGGATCAGCTATATATCTCATAGCCTCTACAAAATCATCTGCTGTAACTTCATATTCAGTTTTTGCACCAGTATGATCTACCCAGAAAATATTCTCTCTTAATTTAAAAGTCCATACTGTGTAATCTTCATTATTAGTCCAACTTTGTGCAAGTGATGGTACTATTTTACCATACTTATCATTTTCAACTAATCCATCAATACTGTTTCCTACCATAGTATAAGCAGGTCCAGCACTTAAATAATATGGGTTTAAAGTTTTATATTCCCCAGAAAAAGTACTATAATATACATCCTCGTACTTTGCCGCATCTTTTGAACATCCAACTGTAAAAGATGCAATCATAACAACTACCATTAATAATGATATTATTTTTTTCATAATGCTAAATTTCCTTTCTAATTTTTGATACAAATCTTATATGCAAAGTTTATGCCATAATGCAAACGTTTGAAAATAGATTGTTTATTTTTAATTGGTTGTTTATTGGTTGATATATGTACTTGCTAATATCAATTTACTTAACCAATATATTCAAATAAAAGGCTATTTAAAAAGATTTTATAAATTAATATTTTTCATATGTAGCAACTTAAATATAACATAATTTTACTTGAATATATAGTATTTTTCAATTAGAATAAATAATGTTATTATAATATCAATTTATGGAGGGACAAAATGATTAAGGAAGTAAGTATCAACAAAATTCAAAAGGATGCAGAGAATTTATTTAGAAATGGATTTTTCTGTTCAGAAGCAATGGTAAGCTGCTTTAGAACTAATTTTGAGCTAGACCTACCAGAAGAGGTTATAGCTATGGCATCAGCATTCCCTGTAGGAATGGGACGCTCTAAATGTGTATGTGGAGCAGTTTCAGGTGGAATGATGGTTTTAGGCTATTTCTTCGGAAGAACAGTTCAAAAGGATCCAAAGGTAGAAGAATGTCTTGCAGTAGCTAAAGAGCTACATGATTGGTTTAAAGAAAAAAATGGTGCGTTATGCTGTAGAATCTTAACTAAGGGTATGGATATGGCATCTGGTGAACACAAGGACCAATGTATTAGATTCACAGGCGAAGTTGCACGTAAAGTAGCAGAAATTGTCTGTCGTGAAAAAGGTATCAGAAATACTGATATTTAATGGAGGGTAAAATGATAAAGAGAATTCCTTTGCCTATAGCAGGAGTAATGCTAGCACTGGCTGCAACAGGAAATTTAATTCAAACATATTCACCAGAGCTTAGACTCGTATTTGGTGCAATATCAGCAATAATTGGTGTATTACTTATAGTAAAATTTATTATGTATCCAAAGCAACTTGCAGAGGATTTAAAAAATCCAGTGGTAGCAAGCGTAGCTCCAACATTTTCAATGGCTGTTATTCTATTATCAGTATATATTAAGCCATATTCTGCAACTGTAGGTCTAGCTCTTTGGTTTATAGGACTTGTATCACACTTCGCTCTATTGGCACTATATACTATTAGATTTGTAGTTAAATTTGATATTAAAAAGATATTTCCTAGTACATTTAT
>JBPOHM010000185.1:0-1525 GCA_052035585.1 Bacillota bacterium | reverse complement strand
ATGTAGATGAAGAAGAATTTATACCTTATGGAATGTTGGGATTAGGTCTATTTAATCGTATACAATTGGATGGTTTTGCTGGTGATGATGTTTATTTTATGAACGCGAAAGTGAAATTGATACCCGAAACTTTATATTTTCCCCAAATCTCCGTAGGTATGGATAATATCTTTTCCACTGTTAATGTACAACGAGCTCAGGATTATAATGATCCGTCAGAATATTCCTGGGCAGATAATCCTGATAAATGTGATTATGAGCATTATTCACCTTATGTCGTAGCATCTAAACAAGCAGTAATTGGTGGACTTTCCTGTATGTTCAATTTAGGCGGTGGAGCTAATCGTTTCACCGGTCAGTCACCCCGTTCCCGCGTATTCAGTGGAATGTTTGCATCACTTGAGGTGTCTCCTACCAAATATTTATCTCTGCAAAGTGAATTTGATGGGCAAGATTTTAATGTTGGTGTAAAATACTCCATTGGAAATTACACATTTAAGGTGGCAGCCCAGGCAGTAGAAAATTATGCTAAAAATAACGGTTTGGAAAATACGCATCGCATAGGTGTTGGAATTACTTATCTCTTTGATGAATTTTCCAAAGGAAAAACTACAAGACCAATTATTTTTAAATCAGACGAGTTAGAAGAGAGTGAAAAAGAACTCTGCGCTAACCACGAAACCGCTCCTTGCCCTGAATGCTCCGATTCTTTAAAGTCAGTTGAATTACAACCTGTTTTAAAAACTCAGTCACAAATACCGGTTAATTCCAGTATACAAAAAGAGTTTTCTCCTGAATATCAAATTTTGCTGGAAGAAATTAGAGCACTTCGTGGAGAACAACAACAGGTTCAAAAGGAGATGGAGGAAATTCGTAACTGGTTAAAAGAGTTGCAAAAATAAAGTAAGTAGTGAGAAAAAGTACATACTATTACAATTTAGAATTCATCTCAAAATCAGGGTATATCAAGTGCCCTGATTTTTTTATATAGCATATTAAAAACGAGGCGGTATATAATCCGATATTTATATGAGATATAATATTAAACTCTATTTACTGTTAATATTAATCATTATACCCTTGAACTCTATCATTGCAAGAGAAAACTCTTACGATAGTTCAATCTATATTGATAATCCTGCTTATCAAGATTCAATACTTCAAAATGCACCTACTTTTCTCTCTATAAGTTTGCCAGAGTTGATTGTTGAAAATAGAGACAAAGCTCTTCAAGAGTTTTTATCTAATTTTGAAGCATTAAAACAAATCTCTGTCAAAGATCTCCTTTCCACATACAATCAACTATATTCGTTTGATGGTAATTATATAACTCTGGATAGTCTTTTGATTATCAATCCACGATATTTAGAAGATGTGCAGACTCTTTTTAATTTATTATTATATTCAAATATAATTGATTATTTAAATAGGGATGATAAACAGGCAAGTAAAGAGTATCTACAATATCTTATAACTCAATTAAATTTGGGGCAATACTACCCTCTTTATTTATATTTATGGGCAG
>JBPOHM010000303.1:0-2098 GCA_052035585.1 Bacillota bacterium | reverse complement strand
GCTTAGATGTATCTGATTATGATATAACTACAAATGCTTTGCCAGATGATATTGAGAAAATATTCCCTAAGACAATTCCAACAGGTAAAAGATTTGGAACAATAACTGTAATTCATAATAAGAAATCTTATGAGGTAACTACCTTTAGAAGTGATGGAACATACACTGATGGAAGAAGGCCAGACAGTGTAAGCTTTTCTAATGAGCTTATAGAAGATTTGAAGAGACGTGATTTCACGATTAATTCTATATGTATGGATGTTAACGAAAATATAATTGATTATTTTAATGGATTAGAGGATATTAAAAATAAAATAATTAGATGTATTGGTAATCCTGATGAAAGATTTGCTGAGGATGCGCTAAGGATGTTAAGGGCTGTTAGATTTAAATCGCAGTTAAAGTTTACTTTAGAGGAAAGTACAAGATTATCAATACTTAAAAATAATGCATTAATAAAAAATGTTAGTGTAGAAAGAATAAGTGATGAGTTAAATAAAATTTTATTAAGTGACAAGCCTTCTGATGGTATACGAGCTCTTGTTGATACAGGATTAATGAATCAAATTATACCTGAGTTTATGGACACAATAGGCTTTGAACAGCATAATCCTTATCATGATAAGGATGTGTTTGAGCATACAATGGAGGTTTTGGACAATATAGAGCCTAAGCTAAGACTTAGATTATCTGCACTTTTTCATGATATTAGTAAGCCTGAATGCTTTACACAGGATGAAAGTGGTAGAGGACATTTTTTTAATCATGAAGTTAAGTCATCAGAACGTGCAAAATCAATAATGGAAAGATTGAAATATCCAAATGATTTAATAGAGGATGTACGAGTTTTAATTAGATATCATCTTTTAAAATCAGTTGATATGAAGGATAAGGGAGTAAAGAGATATATTAATAATGTAGGTATAGAAAGATTAGATGATATGTTTAGTTTAAATATCGCAGATATTAAAGGGAAGTCAAAGATAGCAGATATTGCTGGATTTGAAAGACTCGAAGTTCTAAGAGAAAAATGTAGAAATATAATCGAAAGAAAAGAGCCATTAAGTAGGAAAGACTTAGAGATAAATGGTAATGATTTAGAAGCTCTTGGAATAGAAAAAGGACATATATATACTGAAATCTTAAATAAAGCCTTAGACTTGGTTCTTGAGTTCCCTGAGAAAAATAATAAGGAAGAATTAATTAAATATGTACAAGGTTTGATTAATTCTAAATAAATTTTTTGATGAGCCAACAACTGTACTTCACACTTCTGATATTAAGAGTATTATGATGCTATTTGAAAGATTTGTTGATAGAGGTAATACTGTTATTATTATCGAGCATAATCAAGATATTATGAAGAATGCTGATTATATTATTGATATTGGGCTTGATGGTGGTAGTAATGGTGGAGAGATAGTGTTTAAATGAACTGTGAAGGATATGGTTGAAAACAGTTCAACAATAACAGCTAAATATATAAGAAAATCACTATAAAAAATATCGAAGAGATTACTGTATCTCTTCGATATTTTGTTGTTCTGTAGCTTTAGTTTTTTTCATGCTTCCAAAAACATCAAACATTACTTCACTTAAATTTCCACATTCTATTAGCCTTACATTTTTAAATTTAACTGGTCTATTGAAGGAATCCTTAGCTATATATACCTTCTTATATCCCATCCTATCTAATTCCTTTATTCTTGTTTCTAATGAAGGTACCTTTTTTAATTCTCCAGTCAAACCTACATCAGCTATAAAGACGGTATCGTTTGGTATACCCTTATTATATACAGAAGATACTATACTCATTATAACTGATAGATTAATTGCTGGTTCTTTAATTTTTAATCCACCAGTTATCTTTATTACTACATTTTTATTGAATAAATTGATTTTTCCTCTTTGCTCTAGTATTGAAATCAAGGTATTGAGTTGGTCTTTACCTAGATTTTCTCCTATTCTCGATGGATAAGGTGTAAATGAATTTGAAACAAGGCTTTCAACTTCAACTATAATAGGTCTTGAACCCTCTCTAATAACGGATAACGCACTTCCAGAAACAAGATTGTCCTTTTCTCGCATAGTTATAAAA
>JBPOHM010000335.1:0-6629 GCA_052035585.1 Bacillota bacterium | reverse complement strand
CTTAAGTTATCTTTAACATCATCACAGTATATATACTCGATGCCATTTATTAATAATTTTTCAATCATAATTTATACCTTTCCTTTATTATTTGTGCAACTTCAGCTGGTTCCATCTGGGATATTTTCAAATAAATCTGACACTATATCTATAGTCATATGATTGTGAAATAGCTTCAAATCTGTAATTTTAACAAGCTCTTGACCTACTGTCATCTTACCAACAGCATGAGGTCCAAATATAATAATTAATTTCATATATTCTCTCCTTAAGCTTTATGTTTATGCCCTAAAATATTTCTTCTTTGTTCTAATTGCTTCCTTTAAATTGTAGCAATCATTTATATGCATCATCAAATGTCTAGTAGGTGGCATAAGCAATAAGCCTGCATAGTCCTTTTCTCCCCAATAATTCAACAACCAGATTGAATCCTTTTGTTCTGTAAGTCCACCTATATCAACAATTTTATCAAGTCTATCTTTTGGAATTGCCTTTTTCATATCCTCAGGCTTTAAATTCTTAACTATTTCCTGTGTTCTTAGCCCTACTGCATCCCTATAATTTAAAAGTTCCTTAATGCACATATCTTTACTCAACTTCATTATTTCATCATCTGTCATAGCATTGCCAGTGTCACTTACATTAACATTCATTTTAAGCTTCCAATCATTATTAAAAATCTGGTTTTCATCAGCTATTAAAACATTCATAGTCAGATCCTCAATCCTTGTAATATGCCATAATGCCCAAACTATTGTTTCATCATCTTTGCTTGGCATTATTCTATATTCATCGCTCTTTAAGTCACTAATCAATGGATTGATTAAATTTGCTTTTTCTTTAGAAACTGTATTACTATGTAATTGTGAATGTATGTCCAAAAATATCTTAATAGCATCTTCAAACTTGTCCTGCTTCTTAATAATTTTTATAAGCTCCTTATGCTGTTCACTAAGCTCAGTACTGATATGTTTCATTTATATTCTCCTTTAAACAGATTTATTTATATGAAAATTTTACCAGAACATACGTTCTATGTCAATGTTTTTATTTATATAAGATTGACAGACAAAATCTCATTAGCTGGCCAAAATTCATATAAATACACCTTATCTATCTTTCCTCTAAATGAATTAAAATTATCTAGAACAAAAGGCATAGCTTCAAATACCACATTTGGCTCATTCATTAGCATTGTTGTATGAGGAGTCCAATCAATATTGTCATCAAACATTTCCCTTAATTCAATTAGATTTCTATTCGTATCTGGGGCTACAAATAATACCTTTGAACCATTAAAAATTCCAACATGATTAAATGTAATTTCAAAAGACTTAATTTTTTGAGAAATATTATTTAATGTATTTATAAGCTCATCCTTTTTTTCTATATTAAAGGTTCCTATTGTAATATGCTGTGGTATATTCTTTGTATGAGTACTTTTAAAGCCTTGCTCATATAATTTATTTTGAATTTCTGTAAGATACTTCTCTGTATCCTCATCATAACCAGCCATTACACATAAAAGCTTAGTTTTCATAATTGTAACCCCTTTTAATATTATAATTTGCATTAAAAATATTTTTTAAAATTGATTTGTTGTTTATCTCCATTATATCCACATCGTCTATAAAACTCGTGTGCTCCTAATCTTGTAGAACCAGAAACTAAACGTATTCCAATTGCTCCTGTTTCCTTAGCCCATTTCTCAATTTCTTCAAGCATAGCTTTCCCAACTCCACATCTTTTATATTCATCGGAAACAGCTATACCCAAAATATTTTTCACATGTGCCCCATAAATTACATCAAAATCATTGGCATGGACATATCCAACTACAGTATCTTGAACTGTTGCTACTAAAATTTTGTCCTTATCACTTTTTAATAAGCGTTCTAGCTTAATTTTTATGTCTTCAACAGGATAATAGTGCCCCAGTTCTTTAGTGTTCAAATCACATAATTCATTTGCATCTTCAATTTTACATTCCCTAATTAAAAATTCCATATAATCCCCCTAAATATTATTTATTTAATTTCTAATAAATCTCTTGGATACTCCTTGTCCATGTAAGGTGAAGTAATTATAAAATCTGCAGTTGATTCATTATTAGCTATTGGAATATCGAAAACCTGTGCTAATCTTAAAAGAGCTTTAACATCAGGGTCATGAGGATGAGCTGATAATGGATCAGAAAAAAATATAACCATATCAATTTTGCCCTCTGCTATACGAGAACCTATTTGCTGGTCTCCTCCAAGTGGTCCACTATTGAAAGCAAAAACATCCAAACCAGTAGCTTCTGAAATTCTCTTTGATGTAGTTCCAGTTCCACACAATTTATGCTTTTCTAAAATACTTTTATTTTTCATACACCACTTTACCATCATATCCTTTAAGTTGTCATGTGCTATAAGGGCAATATTTTTTTGTATCCCTATAGGCTTTAAATCTATCAATGCTTTATCCTCCTATTTGTAAAAATTTTCATAATGACATTATATCATTATATTAAAATAAAATAAACATCTTCTAAAATCTATAAAAATAAAATTAAAAAATGGTAAAAAGTAATATTTTCTACCATTTCAATGATTATATAATATCAAATAAGACAAAGCCGATACAATTAGTTGCAAAATTTGCAAACATATGTATTAGCCATGATATATAGATATTTTCATACTTTTCATTAAAGTAATTAAAAATTAAACCACCTATAAATAATGCAGTAAGATTTAATACAAATAATATTATATCAAACCAACCTATCATTATTGCTACATGGTAAATTGCAAATACTAATGAGCTAAAAATATATGCAAATCTTCTTGATGAATTTTCTTTAAGTGTAAAAAATGAAAATCCACGAAAGAAAAACTCCTCTAGTAATGAATTAATAAAAGAAATATAGATAGCTATCCATAAAAAGTTATTTTTATTAACACCAATATTCTTAGTTAAAGCTGGTGTAATATTTGAAAAATTAAAAAATCTTCCAAACAATAGGTAAGCTCCAAAAATAATTATAAAAACAGATATTCCAGATAAAATGGCAATTTTTAGACCTTTTTTATTTGGCTTTAAAAGCAATCTTAGCTTAGCGTTTTTATCAAAAATCGAATATATAATTGGAAATATTAAAAATAATAAGATTTTGTAAATAGATTTAATAAAATACTGTACCCTTATGATATCTATTAATGCCATTATAAAGCAACAGACTAGTACAATACCTATTATTAAAAGCTTTCTTTTTTTCATTTCTTATTCCTTTTCAATGGTATTTGTAGTTTTATCTATATAATGTAAAACCAATTTGACTATTTGCTCCATTTTAAACTTGTCAACATCCTCTACTGTGTCATCATAGCTATGGTATCCACTTAGCAAATCTGCATTAATCAATAGTATTGCATCAACACCTACTCTTGAAAATGATTGATGATCACTACCACCATCGTTACTTGGTATGTAATTAATATTTAATTCTTGAGCACATTCAATTATATCATTAAGTAGCTTAGTTTTTACATTATTAACTGATGCAATTGTAAGAGCTATATCAGAAGATGAACCAACCATATCCAAGTTAATCATTACAGCTTTATCCAATGGATATATAGGATTATTTGCATAATATTCTGAGCCAACAAGACCATTTTCTTCTCCATTAAATGCTATAAATATTATAGTTTTTTTTGGTGGAATATTACTACTCTTAATAACTCTAGCTATTTCAAGTAGAGATGCAGTACCAGAAGCATTATCTAAGGCACCTGGGTTATATGTACCATTTTTATTATCACCAACATGATCAAAATGAGCACCAATAATGATGTACTCATCCTTCAATACTGGATCAGATCCTGGAATCACACCGATTACATTAGAGACCTTTTTATCTCTATCTACAGTAAAATTAAATATAATATGTAATATTAATTCCTGTTCAGCAGCTTCCTTTAATTCTGTAAATGTATCCTTATCTACAAATAAAAGTGGTTCATTATACTGTGAATCAAAGCTATCATTAAATAATGGAGCAACTGGTAATTTTGAATAATATCTGCTAGCACTTTCAATATCATCCTCAACTATTCCTGCTAACGAGCTAGTTGCATCAATATATAAGGTTGGATTTGTTTTTCTTGATAGAGGAAACAGTAATATTTTATCTTTGGCATTACTATTTGCAGTGCTTACCGTTTCTGATCCTTTAACTAAATAAAGTGGAGCTTTAATATCAAGATTTTTTGCTGCTGTATATTGTCTAATTACAAAGTCCTCTGCAAATTTAAAGCTTTTTATAACATTTCCATCTTTATCCTCTAATTGCATGATAGGAGCTTCATCAAATGTAAGACAATTTATATTAAAATCCTGTAAATAATTATCTATACCTTGTGGACTTTCAAGACCAATCTCTTTAAATTTATTGGCAATAAACTGAGTTGCTAGCTCATTTCCCTCTGTACCTGCAAGTCTTCCAGCATATTTTTCTGAAGTTAATTCTTCAACTAATAATATTAAATTTTCTTCGTCTATATTATCTTCACTAGCCAATATTGCTATATCATTTTCTGTATTGCTTGTAGAAGGTTCTTCACCAACATTGTTTAATGGTTCTTTAATTTCTCCATTAATTTTATCTTCTGTTTTATTACATGAAGATAAGCTTAATAAAAATATTAATAAAATAATTAAGTATAACTTAAGATGCTTTTTCATAAAACCTCCGATAGCCTCGAAAATATGTTTAATATACCAACATTGTAAGTTATTACATAGACCTTGTCAAGTTTTTTACCATTTTATATAAAGTTTTATTATAATAAACAATAAAAATTTATTGTTTATCGATAAATTTTTATTGACAAATATATTTTATATTGTATAATAAAATTAATACAAAATATTTTGGAGGTTTTATATGTATAAAATAAACTTTATTAACAAGCTTACTAAAATTGTAGTAGATATATTTTTTTACCTAGGTATAATTACTGTTATTTCAGTACCTTATATTACACCGAAAATAATAAGAGGCTTAAAATTAAGTGAGAGCTTAATATTACCAACAATAATTACTCTATTATTATCAGGAGCATGTGCAGTTTATCTTATATTACAGCTCAAAAAAATGTTTAAAACATTAATAGCTGGCAATCCATTTGTAATTGAAAACACAATTTATTTAAAAAACATGGCAGTTGTAGCTTTCATAATATCATTTATATATTTAACAAAGCTTACCTATTGGTTTACACCTGCTACAGTTATAATAGTTTTAGTTTTTATAGTAGCTGGTCTATTCTGTCTTACTTTAAAGGATTTGTTTGCTCAAGCAATTAAATATAAAGAAGACAATGACCTAACAATTTAGGAGGTTGAATAATGTCCATAATAATTAATTTAGATGTAATGATGGCAAAAAGAAAAATTGGACTAATTGAGCTAGCTGAAAAAATAGACCTCACACCTGCCAATTTATCAATACTAAAAAACAATAAAGCAAAAGCAATTAGATTTTCAACATTAGATAAAATATGCAAGGAATTAAATTGCCAGCCTGGTGATATTATTGAATATTCAGAAGGAGAGATTTTAGAAAATGAAGATTGAAAAAAATGAAATTGATGAATTAATACCTAATACTAATACAGTGTATAATGAAGCATCAGATATACCAAAGGACTTATTAACAATAGATAAATCTATAAAACTAAAACTAATAATTTTTGGTGCTATTTCAGGAATATGCTTTGCATATATGTTATTAGTCCCTTTTATAGGACTTGGGATGCCTATTTTTGCTATTGTCCAGTTTTCATTGATATTATATCTTATTCGGGGTAGATCTGAAGTTGAAAACAGGAAGGCACTCCTAATGTTTGTACCAATATTTATTTTAACATTATCATACTTTTTAAGATCAACTTATAGATTCCAATTTTCTAATTTTCTAGTAATATTTGTTCTATATAGCACAATGGTTTTATTAATGATGAATGATTTGGGATTAAAAAGTAACGGAATACTATTTGTTAAGAATATTATATCTACTATATTTAAACCTTTATTACACTTTCATCTACCATTTAAATGGATAACAGAAGATAAAATAAATAGTCCCAATAAAATTATAATAAAAAAGGTAATAATCGGCTTATTGATATCAGTACCATGCTTATTAATTATTACTACTTTACTAATAAATGCAGATTTAGTATTTGAAAATAAAATGGATTTAATATTTAATTCATTTTATAAGATAATTAGTCTAGAAACAATATTTAAAATAATTATAGGTACTTTAGCTGGACTTTATCTATTTGGATTGTTTTATATAATATTTAAAAAGAATGTAAAAAAATCCTCAAATGAAATATTATTACCAAAGCCTCAAGGCGACTTAATTATTACTAGTGTTGTACTAATTTCAATACTTATTATCTATACCTTATTTGCTATTATTCAATTTAAGTATTTATTTGCAGGTGCTGCACTACCAAATGATTTAACCTATGCAGAATATGCAAGGAAAGGATTCTTTGAATTATTATTCTTAAGCTTTATAAATATAGGATTGATTCTTGTTATAAGATATTTATTAAAAGATAAATTAT
>JBPOHM010000047.1:0-1827 GCA_052035585.1 Bacillota bacterium | reverse complement strand
AAAATAAAATAAAGGCATAAAAAAACAAATCAATAAATTTAAATTTTATTGATTTGTTTTATTCTAACTAAGATTATTTCTGTGCGTTTATGTGTGCTGCAACTTTCTTGTCTTGAATTTTTATGTGGTTTACAAACCATGCAGCTATGTTATTTACTTTAAAGGTTAATGCTACTGAAGGTCCATTTTTATCGAAATCATCACTAATTGCTTTAACGTCATCTATAAATGTTTGATGTAATTTTTTATGATTTGGATAGTCAGGATAATTATATTTTTGTTGTAGTGCTTCTTCATCTCCAAAGTGCTTATTAGTATAGCTCTTTAAAAATGCTATAGTATTTTTAGTTTCTTCTCGTCCTTTTCCTTGATTACATGCTTCCATTAGATTATTTATTGCTGCAATTAATTCTTTATGCTGTGAGTCAATTAAACTATGTCCTGTTTCTAATGATTTATCAAATGTGTATGCCATTTTTAAATCCTCCTAAGTAAAATGTTTCGAAAATTGAAAAAACGTTCGAAATTATTTAAAATATATACCCATATTATAACACACAAAACACAAATTAAAAAGATTTATTTTTTCATAGTTTTATGCTAAAATGAATTATAATTAGACAAAATAAATAAACTAAGAATTAGATAAAATTAAAAAAGGAATGAGCATTAGATGAGTAAAATTTATATTGTACCAACACCAATTGGAAATCTTGGGGATATTACAAATAGAGCTTTAGAGGTTTTAAATGAATGTGATTTAATTTTAGCAGAGGATACAAGACATACTCAAAATCTGTTAAATTACTTTGATATAAAAACAAAGCTTGTTTCATATCATAAATTTAATGAGAAAAAAAGAAGTGAAGAAATAATAGATGAGATTTTGTCAGATGATGACAAGTCTGAAAATGGAAAAGTAGTTGCAATAGTAACAGATGCTGGAACACCATGTATATCAGATCCAGGCTATGAAATTGTTAAACTGGCAAGAGAGAAGGGTATTGAAGTGACAGCACTTGCTGGAGCTTGTGCAACAACAATTGCATTATCAGCTTCGGGTATCAATACAGATAATTTTGCATTTTATGGATTTTTACCAAGAAAGGGAAAAGAACTTGATGAAGCATTGCTTAAAATAAAGAAAAATAGTATAAGGACATTTGTTATATATGAATCTCCAAAGCGAATTTTGAGTTTAATTAAGGCAATACAAGAGCAAATGCCAAATGCTGATTTGTGTATTTGTAAAGAGCTCACTAAGCTTCATGAAAGGTTTAATTATGGGAAGATAGATAAGGTTCTACAGGAAATGGAAGCTGATATAAATGTTGAAAAAGGTGAATATGTTGTAGTTGGTTACAACAATGATTTTGAAGAAGAAAAAGGCACTGGTCATGATGTCAGCCTGCAAGCAATAATATTTGATAAAATATTTACTAAAAAATGCTCATTAAAGCAAGCTGTAAAGGAAATAGTTGATGAAAAAATAGCATCAAAAAATGATGCTTATAAAGCATCACTTGATGTTAAGAAATTCTTAGAGGATGAAGAGTAGTAGTATCTATTTATTAGATTTTTGTTCAATAATAAAAGCATTTATTTCATTTCCAAGTAAAAATATAAAGCTTGTTATGTTTATCCAAAGAAGTAAAATGAAAATGCCTGCTAGATTTCCGTATATGTTATTGTAATAAGCAGCCCTATAGTCTACGTATATAGAGAAAAATAATGAGTTTATTAAACAGCCTAATGAAGCTATCAATGCTCCAGGTACAACATAAGTAAATTTAATTTTTTTACTTGGTATAAATTTATAAATCAATG
>JBPOHM010000247.1:0-10666 GCA_052035585.1 Bacillota bacterium | reverse complement strand
AGAGCTGAAATGAATGTTGCTCCATCAAGAAAGGCAAGAGCTGTATTTATACCTTCAAAGGATATAGTTAAAGAATATTTATCAGATGCTTCTGGATATTTTGCAACACTTGCAAATATAACAGAAATACAAGTTCTTGCTGACAAATCACAAGTAAATGAAGACACAGCAACAGCAGTAATGGATGGAACTGAGATTTGCTTACCTCTTGCTGACTTAATAGATTTTGAAAAGGAAATAGAAAGACTAGAAAAAGAAAAAGTTAAGCTTCAAGCAGAGCTAGATAGAGTTAATGGAAAGCTTACTAATGAGAAATTTATGAGTAAGGCTCCTGAAAATGTAGTTGCAGAGGAAAGAGAAAAATTAGCTAAATATCAAGAGATGATGAACACTGTATCAGAGAGACTTGAACAGATGAAAAATAGATAAAAATCTAATGCACAAAAATGTACGAAAGCTAAATATTTCTTGACTTTTGACAAAAATCGCTATATTATATTATTGAATATAGCGATTTTTAATTTTTGATAAATCATGTGATAAATTAATTATATTAAAAGTTGAAAAAGAAATTCACATAGATATTAAAACATGGAGGACCTTGTATAATGAAAAAATGGCTTGCTAATTTAAACATTGGTTTTAAAATTACTTTAGGATTTATCATCGTATCATTGATGACAAGTATAGTTGGAGTTGCTGGTTTTTGGGGCGTTAGTAGTGTAGCTTCTTCATATCGTCATATTTCTACATCTTCAGCTAATATTATAGAACAATTGGAGATTGTTAGTTCTAATTTTCAAGCATCCAGAACAGATTTGTCTAATCTAGTTTTAGCAGAGGAAATAGCTGATAAGGAAGAAATAATAAAAGGCTTTAATGAGAAGATAACTTTAATAGATTCAAAGCTTAAGGAAATTGTTAATATACAAAATGAATTTAGTAAAAACAGTGGACTTGATGTGAGTGAAAACCTATTAACAATTCAGAATATACAAACAGCCTTTACTAAGCTTAATGCAGAAACGGATACATTTATAAACAGTCCACTCGCAATGGTTACAGCACGTCGTAAGGATGCTATAAATGCATTAGGAAAGGGAAGTTCAATAAACAATGCAGGGATTGAAATAGAAAACTCAATTAAAAAGTTAATAAGCTCTAGCGAAGAACTTATTTTAGAATCTATTAGCAATAATGATTTTGCATCACTTAACACAAGAATTGTAATAACTGCAGGTTCAGTTCTTGCAATTATTTTTGCAATCATAATAGGTTTATTGATTGCACGAAACATATCAAAAAGAATTAAGGTTGTTGTTGATGCAGCTGCTAAGCTTGCAGAAGGCAATACTGATATAAATATTAATGTAGATTCTACAGATGAGACAGGAGTATTAGCAATGACATTTATTAAAATGTCAGACATGCTTAGATCTATGATTGGTGATGTAAGATACATATTAGGAGAATTTGCAAAAGGTAACTTCGCAGTAAACTCTGAAAATGAAGAACTGTATATTGGAGATTATAGAGATATTATAGATAATTTACATACACTAAAAAGTAATCTTAGTGTAACGTTGAGAAATATAAGCTTAGTTGCAGAGCAGGTTGAATCTGGATCATCTCAGGTTTCTAGTGGAGCACAAGCATTAGCCGCTGGTTCTACAGAACAAGCAGCTTCTATTCAAGAGCTATCAGCATCTATAGAAAAAGTTGCAGAGCAAGCTGATGAAAATCTAGCAATAGTTGAAGAAGCAGCAAGACTTATTGAGCAGGCAGGAGCAGGTGTAGCATCAGGAAATTCACATATGGTACAGCTTACTAGTGCGATGGATGATATTGGAGAAGCATCTGACCAAATTGCAAGCATAAGTAAGGTTATTGAAGATATTGCATTCCAGACAAACATTCTTGCGCTAAATGCCGCAATTGAGGCTGCAAGAGCTGGTGCTGCTGGTAAGGGATTTGCAGTTGTAGCAGATGAGGTTAGAAACCTTGCTGCAAAATCACAAGAAGCTGCAAAGAAAACAAGTGATTTAATACAAAATACTGTTGAAACAGTTGCAAGAGGTACAGAAATT
This sequence comes from Bacillota bacterium, assembly GCA_052035585.1. Classification (GTDB taxonomy): domain Bacteria; phylum Bacillota; class Clostridia; order Tissierellales; family Sedimentibacteraceae; genus UBA1535. Next base: position 8,579 of record JBPOHM010000247.1, on the reverse strand, counting down.
ACTGCTCAAACAGCAGAAATTTTAATGAGTGTACAAGATAGCACTATAAAAGTAGTAGAAAGCTTTATGAATATAGAAAGAGCATCTTCACAGCAAAAAGATGCAATAGAACAGATTAAAGAGGGACTATCTCAAATCTCAGGTGTTGTTCAAACAAATGCTGCTACTGCTGAAGAGAATTCTGCAACAAGCGAAGAAATGTTCTCGCAAGCTGTTGTGCTTCGTGAAGAGGTTGGTAATTTCAATTTAGAAGTATAAATAAATTGCATATTAAAGAGGTCATAGTAAAACTCAAGCTATGACCTTTTTTAATATTATTAATCATTAAAAAAGCCCAGTCTATATATAGTCTGAGCTTTTAGTATCTATACTATTATTTTAAATCATCAATAGCTTTCTTAATCATACCAGCTGCTTTTCTGCAGTTTTCTCCTGATACTGCACATATTGCAAATCGGATACCCTTTTTAAGTGAAACTAGATATAAATTTTGCTTTGTTAATTCTTCCATTAGCTTTTTAGGCTCTGGATGCTCTATTGTTATAAAGAAGCCATCTCTGTATGGTAATGTTTTAAGTCCTATTCTTTCAGCTTCATCTACAAATATTTTTGCTCTTTCTTGTAATAATTGCTTAGTTTGTTTAACCTCTTCTAAATATGCATTTAGCTTAACAGGGTTAGCATAAATAGATGACATAACCTCCATAGCACCTCTTGTACCATTAGACCAGTTTGCACGACCTGAATGCATACAAGAATATTGGAATTCTATAGCTATGTCTTCATTTGAAGAAATACCTATTGCTGCACCTGAACGCATACCATACATAGTATATCCCTTTGACATACTATAAGCTATCATTACAAATATATTTTCAGGAAGATTAGAGAATTTTTTAAAGAATTTTCTCTTTTCAAATCCTACACCGGCAAAATCTATGTAAGCTGTGTCAACTAATAGGATTACTTTATTGCTTTCATCTTTAGCAGCTTCTTTAAATATTTTTAAAATTTCATCCCACTCTTCATCTGCTATGCTGTAACCAGTTGGGTTGTGAGCAGGAGTGTTAAGTATTGTAAGTACTCTTTTTTGCTTTTTCATTAATGCTTCAAAATGCTCTTTAAATGAAACTAAATTGAAGTTTCCTTCTTCATTGAATAATGTAAATGTTTCAACTTTCTTTCCAATTTCTTCAGAAATTGTTGCATATGGAGACCAATACCAGTCACCAACTAATACAGATTCACCTACATTCACATAATTGCATATAGCATGCTTAACAGCACCAGTTCCACCTGGTGTTGCAACTGCTCTAATATGTGCATCTGGTCTGTATTCACCAAAGCAAGCCTTCTCTACAGAGCTTAAAAATCCTGGTGTTCCAGCTAATGGAGCATAAGCTGCTATTTTTTCATTTGGCATATTTTTTAGTTCTTCATAAACTGTTTTTAAGCAAATTAAATTTCCATCATCATCATATAATGCTCCTAAAGTAGCATCAATTACATTATCCTTTCCAAACTCTGCAATAGCATTTTTAGCTCTACCTGATATTTCAAATATTGGATCGTTAGCTATAGGCCATTTTGCGTGATCAGCAACCATATTTATAGACATAATATATATTCCTCTCTTGCTTTTAAAATTTTATTAATTCTATGCAAATATTATCATACAAAAAAGCAATTGTCAATTAAGCTGAATATTAAGCTAAATGTGTTATACTAAAAATGCATCGTTAAAAAATATTGAAATTCGAGTTTTATTTCGCTTATTAAATAAAATCACTTTGTTTATATAATAATAAGATTAAAAAAACATATTATTTTAAGTTTTTTGACGAATATCTTAATTAAAAAATATACAAAATTCACTTGTAAAATGTTATATTATTGTGTAAAATTATAGTGTCAAAAATCAATATCAACATTGTTGATATTATTTTTAATGCTTTAAACACAAATATTCAAGATAAAAGAAATCGGAGGAACAAATGTCTATTACAGGATATATTCATAAGGAATATGAGCCTATTGCTGACTTATCAATAATAGGGATGAATGGCGTTGAGGATTTACTAGAGAAAATTGACAACTATTTAATTGAATGGCGTCAAAAAGAGGTTAAGGAAAAAAATTTAAAAACTTTCAAGCTAAATGCAAAAAGTATTAGATTTGGAAATGGGGAAGCTAAGGGAGTAGTTTATGACACTGTTAGAGGTCATGATGTATTTATAATTTGTGATGTATATAATTATGGTGTAACGTATAAGTTGTATGGTAAGGATACTCCTATGAGTCCAGATGATCATTTTCAAGATTTAAAGAGAATCATAGGTGCAATCGGTGGTAAAGCAAGAAGAATTACAGTAATAATGCCAATGCTTTATCAAGGAAGACAGGATGCAAGACAGATGAGAGAATCTCTTGATTGTGCTATTGCTCTACAAGAGCTTGAGAGAATGGGAGTAGAAAATATTATTTCCTTTGATGTTCACGAACCAAAGGTTCAAAATGCAATACCTCTAAGTGGATTTGAAAATGTACATCCAACGTACCAAATGATAAAGGCATTTGTTAATACTGAAAAAGATATAAAGGTAGATAAGGAACATTTAATGATTGTTTCTCCTGATGCTGGTGGAACTAAGAGATGTATTTATTACTCAGCAGTTATGGGAGTAGATCTTGGTATGTTCTACAAGAGAAGAGACTATACAAGAGTTGTAAATGGTAAAAACCCAGTTGTTAGTCATCAATTCTTAGGTGAAGATGTTAATGGTAAGGATGTAATTTTAATTGATGATATGATTGCATCTGGTGAGACATTAATAGACTCTGCAATAAAGCTTCGTGAAAAGGGTGCTAAGAACATATATATGTTTGCTGCTTTTGGTTTATTCAATGAAGGACTTGCTAGATTTGACAAGGCCTTTGAGGAAGGCTTAATAAAGAGAGTATATACTACTAACTTAATTTATAGAACTCCAGAGCTTAAAGCACGTGAATGGTATAAGGAAGTAGATATGTCTAAATATATTGCAAGTATAATAGATGTGTTGAATATGGATAAGTCATTGAGTGAATTGTTAGATCCTGCACAAAAAATAAAAGCTATACTTGAAAAATATTCTTAAAAGATATATAATGAGTGCGTTGAATTTTTATAAAAAAATAGTATAAAAATACAATATAAAATATAATAAAAAAATATATAAGGAAGGTATGTATTAATGAAATTTTCACAAAGAATTGAGGAAATGCAATTATCTCCGATTAGAAAGCTAGTACCTCTTGCTGAGGCAGCAAAAAAACAAGGAAAAAAAGTATATCACTTAAATATTGGTCAGCCTGATATAGAAACACCAAGAGAATTTTTTGATGCTGTAAAGAACTTTGATGAAAAAGTATTAGCTTATGCTTTTTCACAAGGAATTCCAGAGCTAATTGACAGCTTTATTAAGTATTATAAGGGTTTTGGTGTTGAGTATGATAAGGACCAAATACTTATTACTAATGGTGGAAGTGAAGCTTTGACATTTGCTTTAATAGCAACTTGTGATAATGGAGATGATGTTTTAGTTCCAGAACCATTCTATACTAATTACAACAGCTTTGGAAAATCAGCTGGAGTAAACATTATTCCAATAACTACAAAGGCTGAGGACGGATTTAAGCTTCCAGCTAAGTCTGAGATACAAGCAAAAATAACTAAGAAAACTAAAGCTATAGTTCTTTCAAACCCAGGTAACCCAACAGGAGCAGTTTATTCAAGAGAGCAAATTGAAATGGTTAGAGATTTAGCGCTTGAGAATAACCTATATATTATAGCTGATGAGGTTTACAGAGAGTTTGTTTATGATGGATTAGAGTATGTAAGCTTTGCTCAATTAAAAGAAATTGAAGATAGAGTAATTATCACAGATAGTATATCAAAGAGATATAGTGCTTGTGGAGCTAGAATTGGCTGTATAGCAAGTAAAAATAAAGAACTAATGGGACAAATAATGAAGCTTTGTCAAGGAAGACTTTGTGTTGCTACAATTGAACAGGTAGGAGCAGCAGCGCTTGCTAATGTATCACCAGATTATATGAAGAAGGCATTTGCTGAGTATCAATTAAGAAGAGACGTTGTATATGGAGCATTAAAGCAAATGGAAGGCGTAATTTGTGAAGAGCCAAAAGGAGCTTTCTACATAATAGCTAAATTACCAGTTAAAAATGCAGAAGACTTTGTAAAATGGATGTTAACAGATTTTAGCTTAGATAATGCTACAGTAATGATGGCACCAGCTGAAGGTTTCTATGCTACACCAGGCTTAGGAGTAGATGAGGTTAGACTTTCATATGTTCTTAAGAAGGAAGACTTAGAAGCTTCAATGAGAATATTGGCAGCAGGACTTGAAGAATACAAGAAATTAGGAAGATAAATTTAATGACGAGCTAAAATCAAAAATATTTTAGCTCGTTTTTTTTAATTCAAATATACTATATAATAGAAAAATATTGATTAATATAAATAAACTGCTAAATTTACTAAATTATTTAGTACAATAATTAATCTTATAAACGTTAAAATCAATATTTATAAGTTCTATTAATCTATATGATTTAAAACAAAACATAATAATCTTGACAAAATCAATAAAAAATTATATACTATCATCTGTACAATTTTATTATTGTAACAATTTATTAGCAAAAGGAGATTTTTTAACCATGGAAGACGGTGGCGGGTTATGGATCTACATAATCCTTCTGATTTTTCTTATTTTAATTAATGCATTTTTCGCTATGAGTGAAATTGCAGTTATTTCATTTAACGATAATAAGCTAAAAAAATTAGCAACAGGTGGAGACAAAAAAGCAAAAACATTGTTGAAGATGCTTGAAGAACCTTCGAAGTTCCTTGCAACTATTCAGGTTGGAGTTACAATTTCAGGTTTCTTAACATCAGCGGTTGCTGCAGATACATTTGCAGATTACATTGTTCAGTTTTTTGTTAACACAGGGATTAGCCCATCTACATTGAGAGCTATTTCTTTAGTAGTTATTACTTTATTAATGTCTTATGTATCTTTAATTTTTGGAGAGCTTGTTCCAAAGAGATTAGCTATGCAAGACCCAGAAAAGGTTTCTTACAGTGTTACAAAGGCTCTTTCAATATTATACGCATTATTGAAGCCTATTGTTGGACTATTATCATTATCTACTAATGGTATACTTAGACTTATGGGAGTTGACCCTAATCAGAAGCCAGAAGAGGCAACTGAAGAAGAAATACGCATGATGATAGATGTAGGAAATGAAAGTGGTACAATTGAGCAATCTGAAAAGGATATGATACACAACATTTTTGATTTTGACGACAGAGTAGTTGATGAGGTAATGACACACAGAACAGAAATAGTTGCTGTAAGCATAGACTCTTCTTTAAGTGAAATTATAGATGTTGCACTTACAGAAGGCTATTCAAGGATGCCTGTATATCAAGATGATATTGATTCTATTATAGGCGTGCTTCATATTAAGGATTTGTTGAAATTAGTTCTTGGACATAATACAGATAATTTCGACGTTAAGGACTACATGAGAAAGACTTTGTATATTCCTGAATCTACAAAGTGCAATAACTTGTTCCAAGAATTTCAAAAGACAAAAATACAGATGGCAGTTATAGTAGATGAGTATGGTGGTACATCTGGTATTGTTACAATGGAAGATTTAATTGAATCTATCGTTGGAAGTATTCAAGATGAGTACGACGATGAAGAAGAAGACGTAACACTAATTTCTGATAATGTATATAAAATAAATGGTATGTTTGCCATAGACAAAATCGAAAAAATATTTAATGTTAAATTTGAACAGAATGAAGATTATGACTATGATACTATAAGTGGATTTATAGTTGGTTCATTAGGAAGAATTCCACAAAAAGGTGAACATCCTGTTATCACAGTTGGAAATATTGATTTTAAGGTTCTTAATGTTGAAGAGCATAGAATAACTGCTGTTGAAGCAACAATAAAACCAATAGAGACTGTTGATGAAGATATCGAAGATTAAAAATTAATTAAGTGTATCAAGGCTTTAAGCTTTGGTACACTTTTTAGTTTTAAATAAAAACCAAGAAAAATAATTGAAATTTTCTTGGTTTTATTAATACTATTTATTTGATAGAATATTTATTGTAATTTCATAAAGAACCTTAACTGCATTTAGCATAGTTTCTTCAGAGAAATCAAAGCAAGCACCATGCAAGGAATCTGTCATATCAGCTCCCCATAGCATATATGTAGCCTGTCCTCCATTATCCTTTACATATTTCATTAGATGTGTATAGTCCTCACTACCATTTAGAGCCTTTATCTTGCTCATGCTATTATATATTCCCATTCTTTCAACTATATCAAATACCTTTTTTACTAATTCATCTGAGCATTCTTCTGCAAGAGCAGAGCCCTCTTCAACTAATTTATATTGACATTTATTAGCTTTCGATACGTATTCTACGATATTTGATGCTTCATTAAACATATAATCACAAAGCTCGTTATTTTTTCCTCTAACCTCTACTTGCATATGTGCATTTTCAGGTATAACATTTCTTGAGCTTCCAGCATTTAAGGTGCCAACGTTTAGAAGAGTTGTGCCTTGACTATGTCTAGGTATACTATTAAAACAATTAATTATATTCACTGCTGTCAATAATGCATTTATACCATTTTCTGGTGAGTTAGCTGCGTGTGATGCTTTACCCTTTAATATAACATCAAATTTTCTTGATGCTAAGAAGTTAGTAGTTCCAGCTGCAAATGAATTTTTTCCACCTAATGATGAAGCCTCTGCAAGATGACCACCAAATATATAATCAATTTTTGGTAACACATTGTTATCAATTATTGCCTTAGCTCCTCTTACACCTTCTTCAGCTGGTTGGAAAATTAATATAATTTTTCCCTTAAATAGCTCTTTATTTTTTGCTATTATCTCTGCGAAAACAAGACCAATTGACATGTGTCCGTCATGACCGCAGCTATGTGCATAGCCATTTATTTTTGATGAGAAACCTAAAGTGTTTGGATTATGTTTGTTAGCTTGAGTTTCTTGTACAGGAATACAGTCTATATCAAATCTATAAGCAACTGTAGGACCTTCACCAAGCTCAAGCTCTGCAATTACTCCTGTATAGCCACCACGAATTTCATCTAGAAAATCTCTGTCAACTCCATTTTCTAATGCGAGATTTTCAAAATATTCTAGTGTCTTAGTATCTGGTAAACCGAATTTCGTGCTTTCATTAGTTATATCCTTGCCATATTTGAGTGTATATCCTAATTCCTTTAATTTTGTGTAAATAATATAGGTTGTTCTATATTCACACCAGCCTGGTTCAGGATGTCTGTGAAAGCTTCTTCTATATTCTATTAGCTGATTTAGGTATTTATCAAAACTTTCCATTTATATCTCCAATCTATAATCTAAAATCCTTATTTATTTTTACTATTTTCAAATTCTGTTCTAATATTTTGATATAGCTCCTTATTACTTAGTACATCATAACCAGTTAATGCAAGTGCTATAATTCCCTTTAGCATCATCTCATGAGCTTCTTCTGTTATAGTTGCATCAGCCATTTCCTTTGAATGTGCTGCGAATTTTGCACTGCCTAGGCTTACATATGGATGGATTGCAGCTGTTACCTTGCTTACATTTCCCATATCTATCGAGCCAAAGCTTTGTCTTGGTCCATTAATATCAGTTATTCCAACTTCTTTTAAGTTTTTACTAAATGCTTCTGATAGATGTTGATTTGTAACCATATTATCATAGCTTGCTTCATAATTAGTTATTTCTACACTTGCTCCTGTCATTTGTGCAGCTCCATGAGCTATATTTTTTATTTTCTCTACAACCTCGTTTAAATATGACCTTTCCTTTGCCCTAATATAAAAACGAGCAACTGCCTTATCAGGAACTACATTAGGTGCAACACCACCATTTGTTATTATTCCGTGTATACGAACATCACTCTTAACATGCTGTCTTATAGCATTGATTCCGTTGAATAATTGAATAACTCCATCTAGAGCATTTATTCCATCTTCAGGATCAGCCGCTGCATGAGCTGTCTTACCGTGGAAGGTAAATTCTAATGCATCCATAGCTAGTGAAGTACCACTCACATGTGTTTCACTAGATGGATGGAACATGAGTGCAACATCCACATCATCAAAGACACCTTTTTTAGCCATTTCAACCTTTGCGCCATCTGTTTCCTCAGCTGGAGTTCCAATTACATATACCTTACCACCTGTTTTTTCAAGAACTTTACTTAATAAAATACCAGCAGCAGCAGAAGCAGTACCTATTACATTATGACCACAGCCATGTCCTACCTCTGGAAGCGCATCATATTCACACAGATATGCTATACTTGGACCAGGTTTTTTACTGTCAAAAACAGCTTTGAAGGCTGTGGCTCTACCAACTATTCCTCTCTCTACACTAAAGCCATTTTCTATAAGTAAATCAATAAGCCTTGAGCTTGATTTGAATTCATTATTTCCTAGCTC
>JBPOHM010000082.1:0-2069 GCA_052035585.1 Bacillota bacterium | reverse complement strand
GCATTAGAACAGCTTGAAGCAGAAATAAACGAAGTTCAGATAGATATATTAAAAGAACCTTCAAAAGGATTATTTGGATTAGGAAGTAAGCTAGCTAAGGTTAAGGTTACTATGGTTAATGGACCAGAGGAGAAGGCTAGAGAATTTATAGACAAAATTTTAAGTAATATGAATATAAAAGCAGAATACACTGTTTCATTTGAAAATAGTATCTTAAAGCTCGATATTACAGAGGTAAGTGAAGATGATAAGGGTATTATTATTGGAAAAAGAGGTAATACACTTGATGAGCTTCAATTCTTACTTAGCTTAATAGTAAATAAGAAAAGAGAAACATATGTTAAGACAGTAATTAACATTCAAGATTACAGAGAAAAAAGAGAAGAAACTCTTAAAAATTTAGCTAGAAGAACTGCTGAGAGATGTAGTTATTATAAGAGAAAAATTAAGCTTGAACCAATGAATCCTTATGAGAGAAGAGTTATACATTCAACACTTCAAGATGAAAAGGATATAATTACTTATAGTGAAGGCAGTGATCCTTTTAGAAAAGTAGTTATTGATTTAAAAAGATAATTAAGGCTTATAAAATTGCGAGTAAATTATAAAATTTGCTCGTTTTTTTTCTAATGATTAAAAAGATTATTGTAAGCAGAAATTAAATATAAATAAAAAAATAGCGAATTTATATGTACAAATGAAAGAATATATTGTAAAATATATATTGTCTAAATTTTTTTAGAAAATAATTTAAAAATAATAAATATACAGTTTAAAATAGATAGGTTGTTGTTAATATGATACACGATACAATTGCAGCTATTGCTACAGCACTTGGAAACTCAGGAATTAATATTATAAGAATAAGTGGAGATAAGGCTTTAGAAATAGCATTAAATATTTTTGTTGATAAAAATAATAAAAAAGTGAATAGCTTTAAAAATAGATACTTAAATTATGGAATGATAGTTGATAATGATGGAAGAGTGCTTGATGAAGTACTACTTTCATTTATGCAAAAGCCAAATACCTTTACTAGAGAAGATGTTGTAGAAATCAATTGTCATGGTGGTATCTTATCTGCTAAAAAAATACTTGATTTAATATTGACATATGATTGTAGAACTGCTGAAAGAGGAGAGTTTACAAAGAGAGCCTTTCTTAATGGAAGGATTGATTTAACTCAAGCAGAGGCAGTAATTGATATTATAAATGCTAAGACTAATAGCAGTCATGAAATATCAGTTACACATCTTGAAGGTAGATTGTCAAAGCAAGTAAATGAGCTGATAGACAAAATTATTTTTCTTTTAGCAAATATTGAAGTAAATATAGATTTTCCTGAGTATGATGAGGATGAAGTAACTATTAATAAAATAAGAGAAGAAGCATCAAGTATGCTTAAAGGCATTGAAGCTCTTATAAGAACAGCAGATACTGGTAAAATTTATAAAGAAGGTATTAAAACCTTAATACTTGGTAAACCAAACGTAGGGAAATCATCCTTAATGAATTTCTTGTTAAATGAAAATAGAGCAATCGTAACTGAAATCCCTGGAACAACAAGAGATACAATAGAGGAGCATGTTAATATTAATGGAATTCCATTAAATATTATAGATACAGCTGGAATTAGAAAAACTGATGATACAGTTGAAAGAATAGGTGTTGAAAAAGCTATATCTAAGATTGATGAAGCAGATTTAATTATGATGGTATTAGATGCTTCAAATGCTTTAGAAGAAGAGGATTTAGAAATACTAAAGCTTGTTGAAAATAAAAAAGTTATATATTTAAAAAATAAGACAGATCTTGAAGAAAAGCTTGATTTATCAAATCATAAAAATATATCTGATAAAATAATTAATATTTCAGTATTGAAAAATGAAGGACTTGAGCAAATTACAAAGGCTATTCAGGATATGTTCTTTGAAGGAAAGATTGATATTGGAAATGATTTGATTATCAATAATGCAAGACAAAAGAATTTGCTTATAAACGCAGCTAACAATTTAAAAGAGGTTTTAAAATCCATAGATAATGGAATGAGTATAGATTTTATAGAAATA
>JBPOHM010000150.1:0-7167 GCA_052035585.1 Bacillota bacterium | reverse complement strand
TATAGAAAGCATAGGCTTAAATAGAGAAAGAACAATGTCTGATACTGCCAAGGATTTGAACATTACTTCTGGAACCTTAACAATTGCAATAAATAACCTTGTAAAAAAGGGATATGTGTATAGGACGCGCTCAGAGGATGATAGGAGAATAGTATATATTAAATTGAGTCCAAGAGGTATTCAAGCATACAAATTCCATGAAGCTTTTCATGATGACTTTGTTGTTAGTGCAATAGAGCATTTAAGTGAAGAAAAGCAAATGCTACTAATTGATGTATTAGAAGATATAGATGATTATTTTAAAAAAAGAAAAAAATAGCAATTATACATTTTTATTAAATACAAATATCAAATTCAAATATTTTGAAATCAAAACCTATATGGTGAAATGAAAGGGATAGCACCATGCTATTATTTGGTGCATAGGTATTTAAATGGCAATAAAAATTATCACAGATTCTTCAGCTGACATACCTGAGAGTCTAATAGAGAAGTATGGTATAGAGATTATACCTCTAACTGTAAATTTCGAAGATAAATCATATCTTGATAAGGTTGAAATTTCTTCTCTAGAATTTTACGACAAGCTATCAAAGGTTGAAAAATTACCAACAACCTCACAAGCATCTCCTGGAGTGTTAGTTGAAGCATTTAAGAAGCAGCTTGAAGTAGCAGATGAGTTAATAGCAATCTTTATTAGTGCTAGTTTTAGTGGGACATATTCATCAGCCTTAGTGGCAAAGGAAATGATAGGAACTGATAAAATTTACATAGTTGATTCTGGAACTGCCTGTGCAGGACACTGCATGCTAGTTTTAGAAGCAGTTAAGCTTGTAAATGAAGGCTTAAGAGCAAGTGAAGTATTTAATAAATTGGAAGAAATAAAATCAAAAATATCAATTTATGCAGGAGTAGATACTCTGAAATATTTAGAAAAGGGCGGAAGACTATCAAAAGGAGCAGCTGTGGTAGGAACTATATTAAATGTAAAGCCTATCATAAGAGTAAAAACTGGTAAAATAGAATCAATAGACAAGGTAAGAGGAAGAGCTAAGGTGTTCAAATGGTTAGATGATTTTATAGAAAGCAATGTAAATCCACAAAATAAGACTGTTGGTGTATATTATTCTGTAAATGAAGAAGCAGCTATTGAGTTGAAAAATTTACTTATAGAAAAATTTAATGTTAAGGACGTATTTATTGGTGAAATAGGACCTGTTATCGGAGCGCATGTAGGACCTAATGCACTTGCAATTGCATATTATGAGGATTAAAAATCCCTCCCAATTTTATTAAAGAAGACAGCCTAGGCTGTCTTTTTTATAATAATCAGAACGATTCTATAATAATTTATCTTTTATAACATTCCAATAATTAAACTCACCAATGGTTAGCTGATTTATAACCTTAGCAGATGTAAATAATACTACAGAATCTATATGCTCGAAATCATAACAGTTTCCATCAACAACTAAGGTCAGCTCGTAATCATTTGCACTTTCAGGTATTATTTTAACCTCAAACTCTGGTGGTACAATTAAGCTACTGCTTAAGCATCTATATGCATTAGATATAAGAGGTGCAAGAGGCATTATTTGAAGAGTTTTAAGTGATGGATATACTAATGAACCCCCTGCAGAATAGTTATATGCAGAGCTACCGAGTGGTGAGGAAACAATAACACCATCTCCACTTACTGTTTGCAAATAGTTATCATTAAAATACATTCTAAGATGTGCAGTTTTCATGTCAGGTCTTTTTATTGCAATATCATTAACTGCATAGGTTTTAAATATTGAGTTCTTACCATGTACTATACATTCAATTATATTAATTTCATTTATTTTGTAATTAGCATTTTTGTATTGTTTAACAAAATATTCTATATTATCAGGAGTAATTTCAGGATAAAATCCTAGAGTTCCAGTGTTTATTCCTATAAAGGGTATATCCGAGAATTTGCTTGCTCTAACTCCATGTAAAAATGCACCATCTCCCCCAATAGTTATATTGAGCTCTGCCTTTTCGTTAAAGCCCTCATAAGGTGTAAAGCCTTCACTTTCTAATATCTTAATCAGATTATCAGTTATGGTTCTCGAATATTTTTCCATATTAGGTAAACAATTTATTATTCTCTCCATGGAAACCTCCTTTTTGCTAAATACTACTTTACATTAAACTATTTTTATATTATATTATATCATAGTATAAATTCTTCAATACTTTATATTTTAGGAGCAACTTAATGATCAATAATGATAAAGAATCATTTCATGAGATATATGAAAATTCTCAAAGTAATAATAATTGCTTTAACTATACAATACAAGAAAATGATAAAAGTGTAAAGGAAATTTTACTAAATGAGCTAAATTTTTCACGAAGACTTTGCTCAAAGCTAGAGGAAAATGGAAAAATTCTTCTTAATAATAAGCCTGTAAGACTTAAAAAAAGAGTATATATAGATGATGTTTTGACTATTTACTTTGAAGACGAAGAGGATGATGAGTATGATCCTATAGAAATGCCATTAAAGATATTATATGAGGATGAGAGTATGCTTATAGTAGATAAACCACCATTTATGGTTGTTCATCCTACAAAATCTCATTTTTATGATACACTTGCTAATGGAGTGAGATATTATTTTGATTCTCATAATATAAAAAGTAAAATTCGTTTAGTAAATAGACTTGATATGAATACCTCTGGAATAGTAATAATTGCTAAAAATTCCTTTATTCATAATGAGCTATCAAAGCAGATGAAGGAAAACTCAGTAGAAAAATATTATTATGCAATAGCAGAAGGTACAATAATTCAAGATAAAGGTACAATTAATGCACCAATAACAAGATTAAATGATGATGATATCATGAGAGTTGTTGATGCATCTGGAAAAGAAAGCATCACTCATTTTGAGGTTATAGATAGATTTAATAATATGACTCTATTAAGCTTAAAGCTTGAAACAGGTAGGACACATCAAATTAGAGTTCATTTAAAGCATATAAGACATCCTATAATAGGTGATAGCTTATATAATAAGGAAAGCAGTCTTATAAATAGACAGGCATTGCATTGTAGTGAGATGAGCTTTACTCATCCTATCACCAAAAAGCGTATTAATATAAAGGCAGAGCTGCCAGATGATTTTAAGAAAGTAATAGAAAATAAAAAGTAAATATAAACATTATTTTATAGCAAGCTTTTAAGTCAGCATAATTGTAAATCTGATTAGATTTGATTTTGGAGGATAAAATGAAAAAAATATTGCTTATTACAACAGGTGGAACAATTGCTTCAAAAAGTAGTCCTGAGGGCTTAGCTCCAGCGATGACATCTGAGGAGCTATTGTCATATGTGCCAGAAATAAAAGAACTGTGCGACGTGGACACCATTCAGATTTTGAATATTGATAGTACTAATATACAACCAGAATATTGGCTATTAATGGTAAATACCATTAAGGAAAACTATGATAAGTATGATGGATTTGTAATGACTCACGGTACTGATACAATGGCATATACATCAGCTGCATTGTCTTATCTTATTCAAAACGTGGATAAGCCTATCGTTATAACTGGTTCACAACAGCCTATGCAGGATGCGGTAACTGATGCTAAAAAGAATTTAGTTGATAGCTTTAGATTTGCAGTAGAAGAAAATGTAAAAGGAATATTTATTGTTTTTGACGGAAAAGCTATAATTGGAACAAGAGCAAGAAAAATTCGTACAAAGAGCTATAGTGCATTTGAAAGTGTCAATTTTCCATATGCAGCATATATAGATAATTATAAAATTACAAGATTTACAAAGCCTGAAAATATTAAGGAGGATATTAAATACTATGCTAATATTTATCCAAGTATATTCTTATTAAAGCTAGTTCCAGGTATGGAGCCAGACGTTCTTGATTATATAGGAGAAAAATATGAGGGTATAGTAATAGAAAGCTATGGAGTTGGTGGAATTCCATTTAATGATAGAAGAGATTTCTTGAGCAAGCTAGGAAATCTCACAAAGCAGGGTAAAATAGTTGTTATAACTACACAGGTAGCTTTAGAAGGCAGTGATATGGGAATTTATGAGGTTGGAATGAAGGCACTTAAAAACTATTCTGTGCTTCAAGCCTATGATATGACTATAGAGGCAGCAGTAACAAAGCTTATGTGGATTTTAGCACAAACAAATAAATTTGAAGAAGTAAAAGAGTTGTTTTACAAAAAGATTAATAATGATATTTTAATATCTTAATACTTTGTTTAACAATATAAATTAAAAACGGTTCCTGCTTCTTAACTCCCTTACCTTGATTAAAATAGGTATGTAATGGTCGTTTGTTGCGTGATAACCGTTTTTATTTTACAGAAGGAGCTAATATGTTAAAAACAGATTTGCATATGCACACCTGTGTTTCTGATGGAACTTGGGATGTGTATGAGCTTAAGGATAAATTAAAAGAAA
The DNA here is from genome assembly GCA_052035585.1 of Bacillota bacterium. Lineage (GTDB taxonomy): Bacteria > Bacillota > Clostridia > Tissierellales > Sedimentibacteraceae > UBA1535. The sequence goes on along the minus strand of JBPOHM010000150.1, from coordinate 2,697 downwards.
ATAATATAAAGATATTTTCTATTACTGATCATGATGATATTGAAAATGCGGAATTGATGTCTAGTGTTATTAAGCCATCAGATGATTTGACATATATTAAGGGTGTAGAGCTTACAGCAACATATGATAATAGAGAATACCACCTTACAATGTATAATTATGATAGTAAAAATAAAGAACTAATTGAATTTTTAAATTGGACTAAGTACCTACGCCTTGATTTTAATGATAAATTTATACATTATATGTCACAGCTTCATGAAAGTGTTACATTTAAAGATTTTCTTCAATATAAAGAGGACCGTAAAAGAGGTGGTTGGAAATCTTCAAATTATCTAATGGATAAGAAAATTCATAAGGATATGACAGAGCATTTTGAAGATATAAAGAAATCAGGCTTAACAATAACCTTTAAAGCTCCAGAGGAGGTTATTAAAACATGTAAAAAAAGTGGAGGATATATATTTTTAGCACATCCTTCTTATCATTATAGAAATACTGTTATGCCGATGGAAGAATTAAAAATGTGGCTAGAGCTTGGAATTGATGGTATAGAGTGCTTTACTCCATACAATGATATTAAGCAATCAGAGTATTATGTGGATTTTTGTAATAAAAATAATTTGATGATTTCTGGAGGTTCTGATTGTCATGGAGAATTTATTCCAGCAAGAAAGCTAGGAGTTCCAAATATAAGCTTAAATAACTTGAAAATAGATAAGTTGCTAAAATAATAAAATAATAGTTTACAAATAATATTTTTATGATATAATAAATAGTTGTGTAATGTCTTCAGGGCAGGGTGAAAGTCCCGACCGGCAGTTATAGTCTGCGAGCCGAAAGGTTGAATTGGTGAAATTCCAATACCGACAGTACAGTCTGGATGGTAGAAGATTATTAATTCGCATCGCTTATGTAAAAGAATTTATTCATGAGTCGAGCCAATTCTATCGAAATTAAGCCTCTGAGGATCTCAGAGGTTTTTATATTATATCGAACAACCTCTGAAATTCTTTTAAAAATAGGAGGAATAGAAAAATGAAGGAAAATTTAACTCAAAGCAATTTTGGCATGAAGGAAAGGACAAAATTTAACACAAAAACTATAGCAAAGATAGGAATATTAGGTGCTGTAGCAGCAGTAATTCACTTAATTGATTTCCCACTATTTTTTGCGCCAGATTTTTACAAATTAGATTTTAGTGAGGTTCCAGTTTTAATAGGAGCATTTTCATTAGGACCTATACCTGGAGCAATTATTGAGCTTATTAAAATATTATTAAAGCTTATATTAAAGGGAACTACAACAGCCTTTGTTGGTGATTTTGCTAATTTTTTAATTGGTTGTTCACTTGTTTTACCAGCATCAATTATTTATAAAAGAAAGAAAAGCTTTAAAACAGCTATAATTGGATTAGCAATTGGAACAATTATTTTAGCAATAGTTGGAGCTTTAATGAATTATTATGTTTTAATCCCTTTCTATGCTAGTACAGGTTTCCCAATAGATAAGATAATAGGTATGGGAACTGCTGTTAATAAGAATATTGTTAGCTTATGGACCTTAGTATTATATGCAGTAGTGCCATTTAATATTGTAAAGGGTTTATTAGTTTCAATAATTACAATGTTAATATATAAAAGATTATCACCATTACTACATCGATAATTGCATTTTGGAGGAAATATATGAAATTTGAATTATGGTTAGAGGATAAAGTAAAAACTGTAGAAAATGCTCTTCGTAATAACTTTGTTAGAAAAGAAGGTATAGAACAGCAAATATATGATGCTATGGAGTATAGTCTATTTGCAGGTGGTAAAAGATTGCGACCAGTTATTATGTTAGGAGTGCATGAAATTTATCGTAATAATAATCAAGCAGTACTTCCTTTTGCTTGTGCTATTGAAATGATTCATACATACTCCTTGATACATGATGATTTACCTGCAATGGATGATGATGATTATAGAAGAGGAAAACTATCTAACCATAAAAAATTTGGAGAAGCTATTGCTATACTAGCTGGCGATGGACTGCTTAACATGGCTTTTGAGGTAATGTTAAGAGAGAGCTTAAAATTAGACATTGATAAAGCCTTGTTACTAAAAGCAATAAGCACAATAGCTGATTCATCAGGCACAAAGGGTATGATTGGAGGACAGGTAGTAGATATGTTTTGTGAAGAAAGCATAAATAATATATCTGACCTTGAATATCTTCATAGACATAAGACAGGAGCTATTATAAAGTCAAGTGCTATTGTTGGTGGTCTATTAGGTGGTGCTTCAGAAGATGAGCTAACTAACATAGAAAAATTTGCAGATAAGTTAGGCTTGGCATTCCAAATACAGGATGACATATTAGATGTAGAAGGAAATGAAGAGAAGCTAGGTAAACCAATAGGAAGTGATGCAGATAACAATAAAAAAACATATGTTTCCATGATAGGATTAGACGAATCAAAAAAACTACAAGAAAAATTAACAAATGAAGCAATAGAAGCACTTAGCATTTTCGGAGATAAGGCAAACATGTTAGTAGAATTATGTAAATACCTATTATCTCGAGAAAACTAAGGATTTATAAAAGCAAAGTAAAAAGTAAAGAAAATATATTAATTTTAAGAAAATAAAGAAATCCAAGAAAAATCTATTCTATTTTTCTTGGATTTCTGTTTATGAGTAATAAAAAATA
>JBPOHM010000040.1:0-1714 GCA_052035585.1 Bacillota bacterium | reverse complement strand
AGCCTTTTATATCAGTAGGAATAGTTAGGGTTGAGGATTCAATTAACATTACAATAATGAACAGTATGGCAGATGAGTATGCAAATATTAACTCAAACACAGAAGGAGCAAACTTTATAGAAAAAATATTTCAAGAGGGATATTCTAAAAAGGGTTATAATAGGGGCTTTGGCTTATCAATAGCAAAGGACCTTATTGATAGATATAAGGAGCTTAGCTGTGTTACGGAGATAAGAGATGGATTTTTTATTCAAGACTTAAATATAACAAAAACGTTTAAATCTTAAGGCTGCAAAGCCTTTTACTTTTATACTAATTATATTTCAATAATTTTTTTTACTTTTTCATGTCTTTTTTTTGGATTTCATGGCTTTTGTATTACAAAATGAAAATTTTAGTGTATAATTAGATAAAAAAAGAGAAATAATAATAGTTTTATTAAATGGAATAAAATGTTTTTAAGAGAGGGATGTAATTAATATGGCAGGTATTTTATTAAAAAATGTTACAAAAATTTATCCTAATAAATTTAAAGCATTAGAAAACCTAAATTTAGAGATAAAGGACAAGGAGTTTTTAGTACTTGTTGGGTCATCTGGCTGTGGTAAGTCAACAATTCTTAGAATAATTGCTGGACTTGAAAGCGTACAAGAGGGCACTGTACAGATAGGTGATAGAGTCGTAAATGATATTTCTCCAAAGGACAGAAATATTTCCATGGTTTTTCAAGATTATGCCTTATATCCTCACATGAACGTATATGAAAACATGGCATTTTCATTAAAATTAAAGAAAGTAAAGAAAAGTGTTATAAAAGAAAAAATATTAGAGGTTGCTGATAAGCTAGAGATTAAAGAAAGCTTGTATAAGAAACCAGCTACCTTATCCGGTGGTCAAAAGCAAAGAGTTGCTCTTGGAAGAGCTATAATAAGAGATCCAGAGGTTTTTCTATTTGATGAGCCACTATCAAATATAGATGCTAAGCTAAGAACTCAAATGAGAATAGAGCTTATTAGACTTCATAGACAGCTACAAACTACCTTTATATATGTTACACACGATCAAACAGAGGCAATGACTATGGGTGAAAGAATCGTTGTAATGAAACAAGGTAAGATAATGCAAATTGATACACCAGAAAATTTATACAACAATCCAGATAACCTTTTCACTGCTGGATTTATTGGTTTACCTCAAATGAATTTTATAGCTGGAAAATTGAAAAATAGAGACGATATTAGGATGTTCATAGAACTAGATTGCATGAGCAATAAAAGCTTTGAGCTAATAAATACAAATGATTTTTTTGATAGCAGAAAAATTACAATAGGTGTAAGACCAAAAAAATTATATATTAAAAATGATGACTATAATGCAGATGATTGCATCCTTTTTGAAAATTGTGAGATTGAAGCAGTTGAGATGCTAGGAGCAGAGCAGCTAGTATATGTTAATTTTAATGGTATTAAGCTTATATCTAAAGTATTTGAAGATATTAAGGTATATAAAAACGATAAGATATCATTATATTGCAAATTAAGAGATATACATATTTTTGATACAGTTACAGAAAGGAAGCTGGATGTATGGAAAAAACAAGATTGATAAGATATGCTCTGTTAAGCCTTATTGGTGTTGCAATTATGTATATAATTCCATTTATAGTTGCTCAGGGTAGCTTTCAATTAAGTCTTTTAGACCCTGTAACTGGAAT
>JBPOHM010000271.1:0-8885 GCA_052035585.1 Bacillota bacterium | reverse complement strand
AGAAGTGATTTAAGAATACTGAAAAACTCATTCTCAAGAAGGAAATGATACAATTTTTCTATAATAAAAAAGCAGGCTTTTTGCCTGCTTTTCATATTTACTCTGATGGATTATCCATCTAATTTTCAATCAACCAAACTAATACTATTATAAGCTTCATAAAGCTTATTCACAACAGATGCTGCAGCAGCTCTTGTTATACTTCCAGTATAATTAAAGCTATTTTTACTTTCACCTGTTATTATACCCTTTAAATAAACTATTTTTATATTATTTATCTGAGCTTCACTAAGTCCCTCTATATCATTAAATGTTAGCTCTAGCTCTGAAAGTTTAAAATATTCATTTTCATCAAATTCTCTTTCTACTCCAAGTAGCTCTGACTCGGCATCAAACTTTGCTTTCTCTTGCTCTCTTATAAAATTAGCAACTATTGACGATATTTCACCTCTAGTAATAATTGAACTTGAATTAATATTTTCTCCATATTGATTGAGGTATCCTGCTTGATCAAGGGCTCTAATGTATGGAACTGCCCAAGCAGCTATCTCATCCTTATTTGCAAATCTTAGTTCCTCTTCACTCTCACTTGTTATACTAAATACCTTCGATAACAATGCAAAAAACTCTTGTGGAGATATAGTATCATCAGGGCAGAACTTACCTTCTGCTTTACCACTAACGAAATTATTTCTATATAACTTCATAACTACATTAGCACTCCAGTGATGTGCTATATCATCAAAAGGATAAATTCCGTTTTCAACATCTCCAACCTTTTTTATCCAATTTCTTTTTGCCCATCCACTTAAATTATCGTTTACCTTTAGCTTATACCAGTAATAACCACCAGTAAAATTAGGGCCTTCAACAATCTGAGCCATTTGTCCACTATTTACTGTGCCTATAACCTTTCCTGATGGTGAGTCATACAGCTCTAGGCCTTTTAATACACCATTTACATCTCTTACAATGTTATTTATAACAACTATATCATTTTTAGCATATTGATATAAATTTGCATAATGAACGTTTGTTGGAGTAGCAACACTGAGTCCTCTACTTGGCAGGGAACGTGATGCTGGCAAGCTAGATTTATTAATACTGTTTATTTCCTGATTAAAATACTTTGAGCTTATTTCATAAATCTTTTCTTGATATGCCTTTGCATTTGCATTTGGATTGTTACTTGAAGCCCAACCATTGTATGCCCATATTGCAAAATACCAATTTTCTAATATGTTTGGATCCATATTACCTACTTTAGAAACACTAACATTATTAACGCTATCGTTCCATTTTAGAAGTAGTACATCTATACCTGCATTGATATTGTAATCTACATCATATTTTAGCTTTTCTTCATCAAACATATTTTTGTAATTTGTTACCTGCATCAGACCAACATGCTTCCCGTTGTATGAATACTTTGGGCTACCATCTGATCTAAAATGCTCAAAACCAGATTCGATTTGTGCAATCGCCTTTATAAAGACAGCTGGGACACCACGTTCCAAAGCTATTTTATCAATTCTGGCTTCTAATTCCTCGCGAGTATAGTTATATCCATACCCAATCTGTGTGAATAGTATTAACATAATTAATGTCAATATTATAATTTTTTTGGTTGCAGTTGTAAATATTTTCATACTCATAACCTACCCTTCTTTAAATTATACTAATACCTTCAACATTGCTTAATAATTGATGATATTAATATTCCATACAGCTTAAGAAAATTATATAAATCAACAAATTAACTTAAACTGTATCAATCTCAATTAAAGGTATAAATGCTCAATACTATGCACAAAATATTGAGCTCCTTCTTTTGAGATTAATATATATAAATATATGAATTTAAATGAGTTAGACTATACGATCCATAATATAGAATGTATCTTCCTTTATACCATTTAGACGTTCTCTTGCGTCTTCCTCTGATTTGCCACATACAGAAAAATATATTTTCATTTTTGGTTCTGTCCCAGATGGACGAATAGCAAACCATGAATCATCTTCTAAGCAGAATTTTAAAACATTAGACTTAGGGAATTCTAATTTTTCAAAATCTCCTGTAGAAAAATCATATAGTAAACCCTGTTTAAAATCATATAGATATTTTATATTTTTTCCACTAATCGCAGAAGGTTTATTTTCTCTGAAATATTCCATTATCTTACTTATTTTGCTTTGTCCGATTATTCCTTCCAAAGTAAGTGAGGTTGTTTCCTCTATATAAAAATTATATTCATCATATAACTCATTTAATACACTTAATATAGACTTGCCGTTCTTCTTGTAATATGCACTCATTTCTGCTATTAGCATTGATGAGACAACAGCATCCTTATCTCTGACAAAATCTCCTGCTAAATAACCGTAGCTTTCCTCATAGCCAAATACAAATTTACCCTGTCCAGATTCTTGGTATTTTTGTATTGTATCAGCTATATATTTAAATCCAGTAAGTGTTTTTAGAGTTTTTATGCCATACTTCTGAGCTATTTTCTCTCCAAAATCACTTGTCACTACAGTATTTATCATTAATAAGTCTTCAGCTAAGGTACCAGCCATCTTTTTACTATGCAATATATAGTTTAGTAAAAGTGCTCCAACCTGATTGCCATTTAATGCTACAAATTCACCATTATCATTTTTTACAACAAGACCAACCCTGTCACAATCTGGATCAGTAGCAAGAATTATATCAGCATTAACCTTTTTAGCTAAGTCAATAGCAAGTGTAAAAGCTTCTATATCCTCTGGATTTGGGTATTTAACAGTTGGGAAATTAGAATCAGGCTTCTCCTGCTCTGGAACAATATATATATTTCTAAATCCGATTTCTCCTAATACTCTTTTTACTGGTATAGAGCCTGTCCCATGTAAGGGTGTATAAACTATACCTATATTATAGTCTATATCTTTATTTAAGCTTAATGATTTTACAGCTTCTATATATTTATCATCTATAGAGCCTTCTATGTATATTATATTAACCTTGTCTACTTCTTGTGAATATTTTATGCAATCAAAATCAATTTTGGATATTTCTTCAGTTATAGAATTAGCTTCATCCTCTAAAATCTGAGCACCTTGGCTATTATAAACCTTTAATCCATTATATTGAGGTGGATTATGACTTGCAGTTATTACTATTCCAGCCTTACAGCCAAGCTGTCTTACTGCAAACGAAAGCTCTGGAGTAGATTTAAGTGTCTTGTACATATATACCTTAATTTTATTAGCAGCAAGAACATCTGCAGCTATTAAAGCAAAATCCTTTGACATATGTCTAGAATCATATGCTATAGCAACACTTATACCCTTCTCATATGTATTATGTAGATAGTTTGCTAAGCCTTGACAAGTCTTAGCAACAGTATAGACATTCATCCTGTTAGTTCCAGCACCTATTAAGCCTCTTAATCCGCCGGTTCCAAACTCTAAATCCTTATAAAATCTATCCTCAATCTCTTCAATACAGTTCTCTATGCTCATTAGCTCATCTTTAGTTTGCTGGTCTGTAAATTCATTTTCAATCCAAAATCTATATCGTTCTAAATGCATATTATTCCATCCTTTAGTCAATCAATAATCGTTAACTTAATTAATTCTAAATTTTATCCTATAGGAAAGTGAAAAAATTCACTTATTAAGTGAATTATATTTCACTCATAAAACAGCTCTAATTTCTATACCTGTCTATAATCCTTTTTAATGTCATCAGTTAATAATGTGTCACTTAAAGCATCTAAGTGCTCTAATGATTTACCAGTTCCCTTAGCAACACATGAAATAGCATCCTCAGCTATGATTGTTGAAACGCCTGTACGCTTAGCAATAAGCTTATCTAATCCACCTATTAATGAGCCTCCACCAGTCATAACTATACCTCTCTCACTTATATCTGATGCTAACTCAGGAGGAGTTTTTTCAAATACAGAGTGAATAGCATCTGCTATAGCTGTAACAGTTTCTTCAAGGGCTTCGAGCATATCAGTTGATGATATAACTATATTCTTTGGAAGTCCAGTAACTAGGTTTCTACCTCTAACCTCCATGAATTTTTCTTCTTCAACAGGGAAGGCAGTACCTATACTAATCTTTAAATCCTCTGCACTTCTTGAGCCTATCATTACATTGTACTTCTTACGTACATATCTAACTATAGCCTCATCACACTTATCTCCAGCTATCTTAATTGATTTACTAACAACTATTCCACCTAATGAAATAACAGCTATATCAGTAGTTCCTCCACCAATATCTATTATCATATTTCCAGTAGGCTTTGATATATCAATACCAGCACCAATCGCTGCTGCAACTGGTTCTTCAATCAAATATGTTTTCTTTGCTCCTGCATTGTTGCTTGCTTCTAATACGGCTCTCTTTTCAACCTCTGTAACTCCACTTGGTACGCATATGATTACCCTTGGCTTTAACAAAGAAGCTCCTATAGCCTTCTTGATAAAATACTTAAGCATTTTTTCAGTTATATCAAAGTCGGAAATTACACCGTCTCTTAATGGTCTTATTGCAACTATATTACCTGGTGTTCTACCAAGCATCTTTCTAGCTTCTTCTCCAACCTTTAATATTTTATTTGTGTTCTTGTCTATGGCAACAACCGATGGCTCTTGCATAACAATTCCTTTTCCTCTAATATAAACCAATATACTCGCTGTACCAAGGTCTATACCTATATCCGCTCTTAAACCCATGTTTTTTCCTCCATAAAAATATATATCTAAATTTTAAAAATTTCCTATTTAATATTGACCTATAATATTATACACAAATCTAACAATAATTTCAATCCATTTTTTTACCACTGTCTAAGCACTGATAAAACCTGTATCTATAGTTTTACAAATTATGCTAAAAATATGCTGAAACAACCCTATTATGTCCATACAGGTCTTTATCTATCTCGATATTTTTAACATTTTTTATTTCACTAAAGAGCTTCGATACCTCTTCAGCTTGATTATGCCCTATTTCTACTGATAAAATACCATTTTCACTAATTAAATTCTCTGCTAGTTCTTTAATTTTCTCATAGTATATTAGTCCACTATCTCCACCATCAAGAGCTAAACGAGGCTCATACTTAGCTACTTCAATTTGCAGCTTATCTATTTCATCACTTTCTATATACGGTGGATTGGAAACTATAATATCAAAGACCTTTTCTTCGAAAATTATTTTACTCTTTATATTATTTACAAAGTTCTCATCAAATAAATCAGCCTTGACTATTTGGATATTCTCCAGTCCAAGCCTTTCCTTATTAATGCTTGCTACCTTTATAGCAGTATCACTTATATCAACAGCACTAAGCTGTGAGTTCTTAATATAATAAGCAAGACTTATAGCTATAGCACCACTACCAGTACCTATATCAAGAATATTAATTACCCTCTTATCCTTAAATCTATCTGATTTAGCTATATTAATAAGCTTTTCAACTAGTATTTCAGTATCTGGCCTCGGTACCAAAACCCCTTCCTCCACATAAAAATCGAGTCCCATGAACTCTTGACTGTTAAGCATATATTGTAGTGGATATCCTGAATTTCTTTTTTCTAGCATCTCATAATATTTGCTAACAATATCCTCATCCACTAGCTCATCCTTATGTGAGTATAAATATATTTTATCCCTTTTTAAAAGATACATTAGAATTAATTGCATATCAAGAGAGGGATTATTATAATCCCTCTTTGTTAACAATTTAATTCCATCATTTAATAGCTCTTCTATAGACCTTTTTACCATTTATCACTTTCACCATCCATAGGGATTACTTCCTTCATAGCTGCAATAGCAACCTCTAGCATAGAATCATCTGGCTCGCTAGTAGTTATCTTTTGCACTAAAAATCCTGGATAAGTAACTATTCTTGATAATATATTCTGTGATTCAAGACCACCTATAAATCTGTTAATTTCATATGAGATACCAGCAATTACTGGGAGCATTAAAATTCTTATTAAAGCTCTTAATAGTGGATTTGGCCATCCGAAAAATGAAAATACAACTATACTGATTAATAAGACATTAACTATAAAGCTTGTTCCACATCTTGGATGAAGTGTTGAGTACTTTCTAACATTATCAACAGTTAGCTCCTCACCATTTTCATAGCAATATATTGTTTTATGCTCAGCACCATGATACATAAATACTCTCTTTATTTCATCGAGCTTTGATGTGAGCTTAACATATACAATAAATATCGTAACTCTTATGATACCCTCAATAAGATTTAATACTATACTGTTCTTAACAAAGCCCTTTAATAGACTTGTTAAAAATGAAGGAGCAAGCATAAATACTCCGACACTTATTATCAAGGCTAGTATTAAGGATACATAAATTATAGCCTTCTCTGCCTTATCCTTAAAAACCTTTCTCAAAAATCTATCTATAGCATCCTCTTCTACCTCTTCACTAAAGCTAGCTGAATACATAAGCTCCTTAACCCCTAATGTCATTGAGCTAATAAGCTTAAAGCTACCTCTTATAAATGGAAGATTAGTTAGTTTATTTAAAAATTTATCTTTATTCTCAGTTTCTAATTCAGTAACCTTTACAGTAATTTCATTGTCAGGCATACGCACTGCTGTTGCCATTCTAGATGGCCCCTTCATCATTATACCCTCGATGAGTGCTTGCCCACCAATAGATGTTTTCTTCTTCTCTGTCAATGTAGTCCTCCTTAATTTATTTTGTTGCATAAAACGTAACATAGTAAGTCTATTATAAATCCAATAATTCGTAAAGTCAAACCTTCTTTTATTTTTATAAATTAATATATCAAATAGGCTAACCTAATGATTATTAATCTACTTAATAAAAATAACTATCTAATATTAAACATATATTAAAATTAAGTTTTTCTATTTATTAAATTATATAATATGAAAATGTTATTAAAAGAACATTTATATTGAAAAAAATTGCCATAAAGTATATGATATACTATATAAGTATTTAATGTAACATAATTGTTTTGTTTTAAAACAATTTATTATTCTCACAAAAAATGAAAATATTTTTTAGAAAGGAATTTCTTTTAAAATGAACAGTTTAACAAACAACAAAAACATTCTTAATTGGTTGGATGAAGTAATTGCACTTACTACTCCAAAAAACATAGTATGGATTGACGGAAGTACAAAGCAAATAAACGAGCTTACAAAAGAAGCTTGTGATTCTGGTGAAATATTAAAGCTAAACGAAGAAAAATTGCCTAACTGCTACTATCACAGAACAACTGAAAATGACGTAGCACGTGTAGAAGACAGAACATTTATATGCTCAAGAGAAAAAATAAACGCTGGTCCTACAAATAACTGGATGGATCCACAAGAAGCATATGCTCTTGGAAGATCAATATTCCAAGGTTGTATGAAGGACAGAACTATGTATATTATACCTTATAGCATGGGACCTATAGGCTCACCATTCTCTAAAGTAGGAGTTGAAGTAACTGACTCAATATACGTTGTTCTTAACATGAACATAATGACAAGAATAGGTAAACAAGTATTAAATACTTTTGGTTCTGAGTCAAATGATTTCGTTAGAGGATTACATAGTAAATGTGATATCGACAAAGAAAAGAGATATATATTACACTTCCCAGAAGACAATACTATCTGGTCATGTAACTCAGCTTATGGTGGAAATGTTCTACTTGGTAAAAAATGCTTCGCTCTAAGAATAGCAAGCTATCAAGGACAACAAGAATCATGGATGGCAGAGCATATGCTTATCCTAGGAATTGAAAATCCTCAAGGAGAGGTTAAATACGTTGCAGCTGCATTCCCATCAGCTTGTGGAAAGACTAACCTCGCAATGTTAATTCCACCAGAAGTATTCGCTAAAAAAGGCTATAAAGTTTGGACTGTTGGCGATGACATCGCTTGGATAAGAATTGGACAAGACGGAAGACTTTACGCAGTTAACCCAGAAGCCGGATTCTTCGGAGTTGCTCCTGGAACAAACGAAAAATCAAATAAAAACGCTCTTGCTTCAACATCAAGAGATACAATATTCACTAACGTTGCTCTTAACTTAGATGACAATACAGTATGGTGGGAAGGCTTAACAAAGACTCCTCCAACAACAAATATGTTAGACTGGAAAGGCAATCCTTGGAACTATCAAACATCAACAGAAAAAGGAGCTCATCCAAACTCAAGATTTACAGCACCAGCTAGAAACTGTCCATGTATATCAAAAGAGTGGGAAAGCCCTAACGGAGTTCCTCTATCAGCAATAATCTTTGGTGGTAGAAGAGCTAAGACAGCTCCACTAGTATACGAAGCACGTAGCTGGAACCACGGAGTATTCGTAGGATCAGCAATGGCAAGTGAAACAACAGCAGCTGCTGCAGGAGCAGTTGGAGTTGTTAGAAGAGATCCAATGGCTATGCTGCCTTTCTGTGGCTACAATATGGCTGACTACTTCAAGCATTGGATAGATATGGGAGCTAAGGTTTCTAAACTTCCTAAGATATTCAATGTAAACTGGTTCAGAACTGATGAAAACGGAAACTTCATCTGGCCAGGATATGGTGAGAACTTCAGAATACTTGACTGGATAATCAAGAGATGTGAAGGTGAAGTAGATGCAAAAGAGCTTGCTATAGGATATGTTCCAAATGTTGAAGATATAAACGTAGAAGGACTTGATATTTCAAAAGACGTTCTTGAAAACCTACTAAGCATAGAAAAAGACCTATGGATAGAAGAGGCAAAAGGAATAGAAGAATTCTACAACAAGTTCGAAGGAAGAATTCCTGCAGAATTAATAAATGAGCTTGAAACATTAAAAAACAATTTAAAATAAGATAAATGGCTCTTTGT
>JBPOHM010000102.1:0-3747 GCA_052035585.1 Bacillota bacterium | reverse complement strand
TGATTAAGCTTAGTTATTTCAATGTCTATTGCTGCTACTCCTATTATCTTATTGCTTGAATTGTACATTGGAGTAGAAATTGTTAATACCTGGTTTCCAGATTCTGCATCAACATAAGGTTCGGATACATATGTTTTATTTAAATGTACAGCTTGGAACCATTCTCTAGTTGTTATATCATAATCACTTGGTGGAATATAGTGACTATGAGTAGTAATGGTAGCACCACTTATAGATGCAATATATGTATTTAATATAACATCCTTCTCAAGAGCAACACTTTTATTTAATGTTATATCAAGATCTGGATGATAAGGATTTGCAAATTGATCATCGCCTTTTCTTAAAGTTTCTGCAAAGTTTATTGCGTTTCTATCTGCTGCTAATTGTTCTACTATTGAAATATATCTAGTAAAATATTTTTCTATTTCACTTTTTATATACTTATCTGTACTTTCCAAAATATTTAGTTCATTTTTTGTAAACTCGTTCTTAGAAAAGTTTGAGATAATTAGTCCAATAATTAGAAACGTTATCACAACAAGTGAGCCAATAATGTAAATTATTTTTCCTTTAATACTTTTAAAAAATCCGATTGATTTTTTGTCTCTCATAAAATTACATCCTCTCTTTAGAAAATATATATTAATTATATACCAAATATTTACTTATGAAAACATTTTTCTACAAAATTTTTACAATAATTAAGGTAATATAATATAAGGTATGAGTAGATATAATAATTTAGATTAATACTATAGAAATTAGGAAAAAGAATTTTTGAAAAAGCAACTAAAATCAATATAAAGACATATATTTTATAATGTATATAAAAGCGTAGAAAATAAGCTTAAAAAATTCTTAAATTTTTATAAATTTTTTTAAATTTGTTTAGAATAAATATTGACAATAATTAAAAAAAGAGTTATTATATACTATGTTAGCACTCGAGGCAAGTGAGTGCTAATATCAAACATATAAAATAATAAATTAAATAAAACATAATTAATATTTGTAGGAGGTTACAAAATGAACGTTAAGCCTTTAGGTGAAAGAGTAGTAATTAAAATGGTTGAGGCCGAAGAAAAGACTAAAAGCGGTATATTATTAACAGGAACTGCTAAAGAACAGCCTCAAATTGCAGAGGTTTTAGCAATTGGTGCTGGAATAACTTCTGATGAAAAGAAGAAAGATGAGATAAAGGTTGGAGACAAGGTTATTTTTTCTAAATTCTCTGGAACTGAGGTTAAAATTGACGGAGAAGAATTAATAGTAATCAAATTAGCTGATATTTTAGCAGTAGTTGAATAATAATAGGTTAAAGAGAGGTGCATATAAATGGCAAAATTAATTAAATTTAATGAACAAGCACGTCGTGCTATGGAAAAGGGTGTCAATACATTAGCTGATACTGTAAAGGTTACATTAGGACCAAAGGGAAGAAACGTTGTTCTTGGTAAATCATTTGGTTCACCAATGATTACTAATGATGGAGTAACTATAGCAAGAGAAATAGAATTATCAGACCCATTTGAAAACATGGGAGCACAATTAGTTAGAGAAGTTGCAACTAAGACTAATGACATAGCAGGAGATGGAACTACAACAGCTACATTATTAGCACAAGCAATAATAAGAGAAGGACTTAAAAATGTTGCAGCTGGAGCTAACCCAATGATACTTAAGAGAGGTATAAGCAAAGCTGTTGAAGCTGCAGTTGAAGAATTAAAAGGAATGTCTAAGCAAGTTGAGACTTCTGCAGATATAGCTCAGGTTGCATCTGTATCAGCTGGAGACGAAGCTATAGGAGAGCTTATAGCTAGAGCAATGGATAAGGTTGGTAAGGATGGAGTTATAACTGTTGAAGAATCTAAGACTATGGGAACTGATTTAACTGTAGTTGAAGGTATGCAATTTGATAGAGGATACTTATCATCATACATGGTAACTGATACTGAAAAAATGGAAGCAGTATTAGAAAATCCATATATATTAATAACTGACAAGAAAATAAGCAGTATTCAAGAAATATTACCAATACTTGAGCAAATAGTTCAAAGCGGAAAATCATTATTATTAATAGCTGAAGATATCGAAGGTGAAGCATTAGCTACATTAATAGTAAACAAATTAAGAGGAACTTTCAACTGTGTTGCAGTAAAAGCTCCAGGCTTTGGTGATAGAAGAAAAGAAATGCTTAAGGATATAGCTATTCTAACAGGTGGAGAGGTTATATCAGAAGAGTTAGGATATGAATTAAAAGAAGCTACATTAGATATGCTTGGAACAGCTTCAACTGTAAGAATTGATAAAGAATACACAACTATAGTTGATGGTGCTGGAGATCAAGCAGCTATTCAAGATAGAGTAAAACAAATTAAAGCTCAATATGAAGAATCAACTTCAGAATTTGATAAAGAAAAATTACAAGAAAGACTTGCTAAATTAACAGGTGGAGTTGCAGTTATCAATGTTGGAGCAGCAACAGAAACTGAAATGAAGGAAAAGAAATTAAGAATAGAAGATGCTCTTAACGCAACTCGTGCAGCTGTTGAAGAAGGTCTAGTACCTGGTGGTGGAGTAGCATTATTAACAGCTATACCAGCAGTTACAAAGGTAATCAAAGAATTATCTGGAGATGCTAAAACTGGTGCTGAAATAATTAAGAGAGCATTAGAAGAGCCATTAAGACAAATAGCTATAAATGCAGGTCTTGAAGGATCAGTAATCGTTGAAAAGGTTAAGAACAGCAGAAACGGCTTTGGATTTGATGCTTTAAACGAAAAATATGTTAACATGTTCGAAGCTGGTATCGTGGATCCAACTAAGGTTACAAGATCAGCATTACAAAACGCAGCAAGCGTAGCTTCAATGCTATTAACTACTGAAGCAGCTGTTGTAGACGAGCCAAAACCAGAAGCACCAATGCAAGGAATGGGCGGCGGAATGCCAGGAATGATGTAATAAATACTAAAAACCGTTGAATTTCAACGGTTTTTTATGCAATAAATCAAGATGCTAACTAACATTTTATAAAAACAAATTATTGATATATTATGAATAATACGTTAAATTCAAAAATGGTAAAATGTATTCCATTTTATCTATAAGATCATCTAATGGTTTGAGAATTGTGGTGAAAGTGTTGGAGAGTGGAAAGGTCAAAATAAAACTTATGAACAAGTTCAAGGTATTTTAGTTGATATTAATTATTTAATGCACAATTATACTGGGAATCATTTAAAAAAATAAATGCCTTAGCTGAAACGATAGAAAAAGCTGTATAGATTATTTACTCAAATAAAAATAATATTTAGACATAAAAATAGCTAAGGATTTATAATCTTAGCTATTTTTATTAAAACTGTTAAACTAAGATATTGATATTTCATCTGTATAATATGAGTGTATTCCATTAGAATCTTCCCAATATATAAGTATATCTTGTTTATCCTGCATTTGATCTAATATGTTATTGCCTATCTTTAACGCTTCTCTTGCTCCACTAGTCATTTCATCAGTGTTAAGATACAGATTTCTTTCGTTTATTTCATTAATATTTCTTTCAGATTCTTTTCGAGTTTTTCTCATGCCAAAAATCCATTCAGGCATTTGCTTTTTCCACCAATTCAAGTCATCAATAGCTTTTGACATTGATTGAGTGATGCTCTCTATTTTTTTTGGGCTTTCTTCAATATTATTCCATAGTATTTTATAGTTTTCTACTTTATCAATTAATTGATTTAT
>JBPOHM010000286.1:0-4895 GCA_052035585.1 Bacillota bacterium | reverse complement strand
AAAGTATTTAAATACAACAATTAAAAAAATTTTACAAAATCAAAGTGATGAAATATTAAATACTGTTTATGAAATAAGATTACGGATTAATTGTCCAATTTTATTAAAATGCTCTACAGGAGATTTTTTTATAAGCTATGGAAAAATATCTAAATCATACACAGATGATTTTTATAAAATAAATAAAAGTGATATAAACACAACAATTGCAGCCTTAACATCAAATTCTATACATGCATATGAAAAGGAAATTGAAAAGGGTTTTTTAACTATTGAAGGTGGACATAGAGTTGGACTTAGTGGAGATTGCTTATATGAAAAGAATGAGTTTAAGGGATTTAAAAGTATAAACTCATTAAACATAAGAATTGCAAGGGATTTTGTAAATTGCTCTAATAAAGTAATAAAATATGTTATTAAAAATAGTAAGAGTATTTATAATACTCTAATTGCAGGTGTTCCCTTATCTGGTAAAACAACCTGTATAAGAGATTTAGCTAGAAATCTAAGTGATGGTTATAATAATCCTCAATTTAATGCATGCGACGTTTGTGTTATTGATGAACGAGGAGAAATAGCTGCTACATATAGCGGAGTACCACAGTTTTATCTTGGCTCTAGAACTGATGTATTATCATATTGTATGAAAAGAGAAGGCTTTAGCATAAGTATTCGCTCACTAGCACCAAGAATAATAATATCAGACGAGCTTGGCTCAATTGATGATTTTGATATTATACAATATGCACTAAAAAGTGGAGTAAGTATAATCAGTACAGCTCATGCAAGCTGTGTAGAGGATTTATTTAAGAATATATATTTGAAAAAAATATTAGATAGTGGCTTTATAGAAAGAATAATAGTTCTAAATGATAGGACACCTGTTTCAATAAAGCAGGTATATGATAATATAGCAGGAAGGTCTATATATGATTATTAGAATAGTAATATTTTGCTTTATTGTAATAACAACTAAAATGATGTTTGTCTTATTTTTTCAAACTGAAGATAAAAAGCTAAGTATGATGAAGGAAGCATCTGATTTTATTGAATTTTTGAGAATTTACTCCTGCATGATGAAGATGTCATTTGAAGAAATTCTATCAAGTTATACATTTAAGTTTGATAATGTGAAAAATGTATTTAATAAGCTTTTAGATGATTTAAAAAGTGGTTTAATAAATGCTAAGAGCTTTGATAACTTTGCATATGAGCAAATAGGCTCAGCATCTGAGTTTAACTTGAAAATAAATAGATTAACAGAGTTTTATGGTAGTTCAATGTCAGATGTACTTGATAATAAGCTTTCATTATTGAAAAGTGAAATTGATAAATATATAGGTGAGTATGAACATGAATATAAGGAAAGAAAGAAATTGTTTAACAAATTATCCTTTCTTATAGGATGCTTGATTGCTATAGTTTTAATTTAAACAAAGCAGGAGGTTATATGGATATAAATATTATTTTTAAGGTTGGTGCTATTGGACTTATAATAGCAATATTTACTCAAATACTTTCGCAGACTAAAAGAGAGGAACAAGCAATGTTTATTACAATAGCTGGAGTTATAGTGGTTATGGCTATTATTTTAAGTATGCTAAACCAGTTATTTAATGAGGTTAGAACAATGTTTAATATTTATTGAGAGGAAAATAAAATGCTACTTGTAAAAATTATATTTATTGCTGTTATTGCTATTGTATTAAGCATTCTAATATCAAAGGTAAATGAAGAATATAAGCTATATTTCATTTTAATATTTGGGATAGTTGCAATCTTAATGATATTAAGTGAGCTTAAGGGACCAATAGGCAATATGTTTAATATCTTTAAAAATTACAATATTAAAATAGATAATTTTAGCCTCCTTCTTAAAATAGTTGGTATTGCATATGTCTGTGATTTTGTTTCACTAATATGTAAGGACTTAGACTATGAATCTATTGGGAAAAAGATTGAAATGTCAGGCAAGCTTATAATTTTAGTATATTCATTTAATGTTATATTAAAATTTATTGACGAGGTGTATTTATTGGTTAACAGATAAAAAAGAAAGGATATACTTATTATGATAAAGAAATACATAATTTTAATAATTATATATTTAATTGTATTTTCGAGCTTTAATGATATTTTTGCAGCTGATGATGTTATCCAAAAGGCTTTAGATTCAGTTGATACCTATGATTTTGACAATTATTTAAAGGGTACAAGCAATTATTTTAAGAGTAAAAACATAACGGTTAAGCAACTGATTAATGATGCATTAAAAGGTAAGATAAGCTTTAATATCCTTGATTTTTTATCATATCAATTAAAAAATGAAAAAGACTTTTTAAAGAAAACAATATTAAGCTCAGTGAATATACTAATAGTTTGCATCATATTAACTATAGTAAAATATTTTTCTGAAGAGATTAATAGTAACAATGTTTCTGAAATAGTTGTTTTTATTTCAATAATTATTGTTTTTATTATGGCTGCGAATGATATTGGTTTTGTCAGGAGCAGCTTAAAAATTGAGTTCGCAAAATTTAATGAAATAACACAAAAAATTAATAGCTTATTTTTAGCTTTTATGATTAGCTTTGGTAAAATTGGACTTCTTGAATTCTTTCAAAGGTATTCTCAGCATGTTGTTGGTATGACAGCAAATTATATATATAATTTTGTCGAAATAATTACAATAGCATTAATTGCAATAATTCTAATAAATAATATAAGTAAGCTTATCAATGCAAAGCTTCTGTACGAGTTTTTAAAAAAGGCTTCATTAATAATTTTATCCTTATATATAATTGTTGTTGTCATAAATTTTTCTGTACAAGGATATATATATTATAAAACAGATAATTTATTTATTAATGCTGTTAAAGCTGTATCACCATCATCAGTACCTTTGGTTGGTAATGCAATAAATAATTTTTTTGGACTATTTGCTAAGAGTATTTTATTTATTAAGGATATTGCTGGATTTATAATAATATTATTTATTTTCTCAATATTTGGGGGGACTCTAGTCAGAATTTTTATAATATTTATTTTATATAAAATAACTGCAGCTCTTGCTGAGACCTTTAATGAAAGCATATCAAACCTACTAAAGGAGCTATCAGATATAATGTACATTTATCTAATTTGTTTGTTAACTCCAATAATTATTTTAACTTCGTATTATTCAATAATGCTTAGTTATTTAAATAATATATTTGGATAATTAAGCAGGAGGATAAAAAATGAAAGAGATAATTATTAATACACTGATATTTGTACTATTTATAAACCTAGTAATGATAATATTTCCAGAAGGAAAGACAGGTAAATATTGTAGAATAGTAATAAAGCTATTTTTATTTATATATATTTTTAATAATCTAGTCTTTAAAGCTACTATATCCTTAGATGATATTTTTGATCTTAATTTTAAAAATGAAAAGAATCAGCTAAGTAGTAAAGGCTTTGTAAGAGAAATCAGGCTTTCAGAGTCAGAAGAAGACTTTATAGCTTTGATTAATAATGATTTATATGGTGGAGAGGAGGTAATAAAGGATATTAGCTTAAATTTTACTGATGATATGAAATTGACAGTAAAAGTTTACATAAATAGAGTTTTAGATATAAAGGAGCAGGATAGCTTAAAAATTAATATTTCTAATATTTTTAATGTGAGTAGTGACAATGTTAACATTACATTTTAATAACTATTAGACAATAAGCTCATGATTATTGCTCAAATATAAATCATGAGAAAAGTAAAGGGGGGATAACATGTTTAAAAAAGCAGAGGATTTTTTAAACATATTAAAAACAAATAAAAAATTGCTTTATACATTTTGCTTCTTTATCTTGCTTGTGGTTCTTGCACTATTGTTAAAGACAGATATTCTATCTAATACATCAGCTAACAATGTAAAACCAACAGATGTTGGAGTATATAAGGAAAATACAGATAATTTTGATGCTTATGTTACATCGCTAGAAAAAAAGCTAGAGAGCATAATTTCTGAAATTAATGGTGTTAAAAAGGTTAAAACAATGATTTATACTAAATATTCTGCTAAGCTTGAACCAGTTTTTAATGAGAGTACAAATACTGAAACAAGTGTAGAAACAGGAAGTGATGGTATAAAGAGAGAGCAAAAAAGAGATAATATACAAAAGCAGGTTGAGGTTAAGGATAGTCAAAATGTTATCGAAAAATATTATGAATATCCTGATATTACTGGTGTTTTAATAGTAGTTGAATATTCAGGAGATCAAAATATTTATAAAATTTTAATTAATTCAGTTAAGGTATTGCTGGATATAGAATTAAATAATATTGAAATAATTGTTAGTAAGGCTCAATAAAAAGGGGGAAATAAAAAATGACATTTAAAAAGGAAACATTTATTTTTTTAACATCTTTAGCATTAATTTTAATAATAGGATACATAAATTTAATTATGTCAAATAATGATAATCTTGAAGGACAGATTTTTGATGAAGCAGAGCTTGAAGAAAGACAGAAGCAATTTGTTAGTGACGTGACAGATATAACAGATTTGGGTACTCTATTAAATAATGCTAATACTGATAACACAGGAAACACTGGCATACTTAGTGTAAATTCTATTAGTGACAATGTTGATGTAAGCTTTGAAAATTTCAAAATTAGCAAGGCTAAAAGTAATTTAGAAATAATCGACCAATTAGAAAAAACAATTTCAAGTCCAACAATATCACAAGAGGTTAAGGACAGATTTGAAGAGCTACTAGTAACTAAAAATAAGCAAATTCAAATGGAAAATAGTGTAGAATTAATGCTTAAGTCTAAAGGCTATGATAATTTTGTATGTATTATTAGTTCTAATAATGTAAGCATTATAGCTAATAGAGATATTGAAAAAGCA
>JBPOHM010000287.1:0-13065 GCA_052035585.1 Bacillota bacterium | reverse complement strand
AATAGCTAAAAGATATTTACAAAGGAATAATTATATAATTTTAGACACTAACTTTTTATGCAAATTCGGAGAGATTGATATTATTGCATTAAAGGATAGTGTTATTTGTTTTGTAGAAGTAAAGGGTAGGAAAAACACTGATTTTGGTTATCCTAGAGAGTATATAACACCTTCTAAGATAAAGAAGATTATTAGTGCAGCTAAATATTATATAATGAAGAAAAATTTTATAGATATTAAATGCAGGTTTGATGTGGTTGAGATAATCACAAGTAAAAGAGAAATAAATTATATAGAAAATGCATTTGAAGCATAGCTATAAAAGGTGTATAGGGGATTTATTTATAAAATAAATAGATTAATTAAAACAAATGAAAAATAGGGGGATAAACATGTTATCAAAGGTTAAAGCATGCGTATTGCAAGGACTTGATGGCTGTATTGTTGATGTTGAAACAGATTTATCAAGTGGCTTGCCAAATTTTAGTATAGTCGGATTAGCAGACATTTCTATTAAAGAATCCAAGGAAAGAGTAAGAGCATCTATTAAAAACAGTGAGTATAAGTTTCCTGTTAGTAGAATTACAGTAAATTTAGCTCCTGCAAATCTTAAAAAAGAAGGTAGTCAGATGGACTTGCCAATTGCAGTAGGAATTTTAGCTGCAAGCAAGATTATCAAAAATGATATTGATAACATCTGCTTTATAGGTGAACTATCATTAGATGGAAAGATTACAAAAATTGATGGAGCCTTGCCTTTAGTCATCAGCCTTAGAAATAATAATATAAAAAAGGTTATAATTCCCGATGAAAATAAAGAAGAATGTGGTGTTATTGATAATATTGAAATAATACCAGTTAAATCATTAAATGAGCTTGTTGATTATTTAAATGAAGAAATAGTGATTACTCCATATAAATCAACATATGAGGATGATTTTTCTGAATTTAAATATACAGAGGATTTTTCAGAGATAAAGGGACAGGCTGCATTAAAAAGGGCTGTAGAGGTTGCAGCAGCTGGCTCGCACAATCTTCTAATTCTTGGACCACCTGGTTCTGGAAAGACTATGATAGCTAGAAGAATACCAACTATATTACCAGATTTATCGTTTGAAGAGTCTTTGGAGGTTACAAAAATATATAGTATATATGGACAATTAAATGAAACAGGACTTATTAAAAGAAGACCATTTAGGAGTCCACATCATACTATATCTAGAGCTGCTTTGGCTGGTGGCGGAAAGGCAACAAAGCCTGGTGAGGTTTCCTTATCTCATCATGGAGTCTTGTTCTTAGATGAAATGCCTGAGTTTCCAAAAAGTGTTTTAGAGGTCCTAAGGCAGCCTATGGAGGATGGAGTAATTTCAATTTCTAGAGCAAACAGTGCTTATAGCTATCCTGCAAGGTTTATGCTAGTAGGCTCTATGAATCCATGTCCATGTGGATTTTTAGGTGATCCTAAGCATGAATGCTCATGTAATCAAGGTCAAATTAATAAATATCTTAGTAGAATATCAGGGCCACTTTTAGACAGAATGGATATACAAATTGAAGTATCTCCAGTATATTATGATGATTTGAATAGTAATATAAAGGAAGAAAGCTCTAAGGATATTAAAGAGAGAGTATTAAAGGCTAGAAAAATACAATTAGAGCGATATAAAAATTTAAATATTTATACTAACTCACAGCTAAGTCCAAAGCAAATCGAAAAATATTGTAAAATAAATAAGGAATCTCAGGAGCTATTAAAGCTAGCTTTTGATAATCTTGGTTTGAGTGCAAGAGCATATGGAAAAATACTAAAACTTGCTAGGACAATAGCTGATTTAGATGCTAGTGATAATATCTTACAAAAGCATGTAGCAGAGGCAATACAATACAGAAGCTTAGATAGGAAATATTGGGGGTAAATTATGTCAATTGAAAATAGAACTGTTATAGCTTGGTTAAATTCAGAACAATCTATTGGTAGTAGAACAATTGAAAAGCTTATAAATCATTTTGGGACTGCTGACGCAATTTGGCATAATTTAAATAATGAAAAGAAAAATATTACTTATATTAAAGAGGAAGTTATAGAAAAGCTAATAGAAAAGAAAAGTAATTTTGAGGAAAAGCTATTAGAAAGATTAAAAAAAGAAAAAGTGAGTATTATTACCATATTAGATGATGTATATCCTGTAAAATTGAGGAATATAATAAATGCACCTAGCATATTGTATTGCAAAGGAGACATCCATTGTCTGAACAATCTATCTATTGGAATTGTTGGTTCTAGAAAGGCAACAGCATATGGAAAATATTGTGCTGATAAATTTGCAAGAGAATTGTCTAATTTAGGAATTACAATAGTTAGTGGATTAGCATATGGAATTGATACAATAGCACATAAAAGTACTTTACTAGCAAATGGAAAAACTATTGGAGTATTAGGCTGTGGAATTAATGTTTTCTATCCACAAAAAAACAGAGAGCTATATGAAGCTATTGAAAATTCAGGAGGTGCAATAATAACAGAATATCCCTTTGACATGCAGCCCTTGTCATCTAATTTTCCATGTCGTAATAGAATTATTAGTGGTTTAAGCTCTGGAATTTTAGTTGTTGAAGCGCAGGATAAAAGTGGGACATTAATAACTGTAACTCATGCTGTTGAACAGGGAAAGGATGTTTTTGCAATACCAGGCAATATTAACAGTATTTTTAGTATAGGTACTAATAAATTAATAAAGGATGGTGCAAAGCTAGTTTTAAGTGTAGATGATATAATCGAAGAATTATCAGAATTTAATATTTTAAATCATAATTCATCGAAAAAGAAAATTAATTATGATAATTTGAGTGAAATAGAGAAAGATATATTAAATATTATTCAAGAGGGTGAAAAATCTTGTGATGATATAATAAGTTTATGTAATTATCCAATTGGCGAAATTCTAAGCTATTTGAGTATTTTGGAGATGAAATCTATCATTTTTCAAACATCAGGAAAAAAATTTGTTCTTGCAAATTGATTAATTTTAGTATATACATATATGTTAGTATTTAATTTAGGAATTTTATAGATTTATTATAAACTTTTATTTTATATAATTATTTATTATTCCATTAATTTATGGAGGATATATGGAGAAAAAATTAGTAATTGTTGAGTCACCTGCAAAAGCAAAAACTATTGGGAAATTTCTTGGACCTAATTATACAGTTAAGGCTTCTGTTGGGCATGTTAGAGATTTACCAAAAAGTAAGCTAGGCATTAATATAGATAATAACTTTGAACCTGACTATATTACTATTAGAGGTAAAGGGGATATTATAAAGGAGCTCAAAAAGGAAACTAAAAAAGCTAAAGAGGTTTATCTTGCAACCGACCCTGACCGTGAGGGTGAGGCTATATCTTGGCATCTTTCTAAAATGCTTAACTTAGATGAAAATAGTGAAAATAGAATTGAATTTAATGAAATTACAAAGGATGCTATTAAAAAGGCTATTAAGAATCCAAGAAAAATAAATACAAGCTTAGTTGATGCACAGCAGGCAAGAAGAGTATTGGATAGACTTGTTGGCTACAATATAAGTCCATTGTTATGGAGAAAGATAGAAAAGGGCTTAAGTGCTGGTAGAGTTCAATCTGTTGCATTAAAGCTAATATGTGATAGAGAAAAGGAAATAAATGATTTTGTATCTGAAGAATATTGGAATTTAGATATTGAATTAATTGAAAAAAAGAAAAAGTTTATTGCTAAATACTATGGTAAGCTAGAAGAGAGTAATAAAGAAAATTACAAAATTAGTAAGATAAAATTAAAAAGTAAAGAAGAAACTGATGCTGTAATTAATAGTATTGATAAAAATTCATTAGCTGTTTATAAAATTGAGAAAAGTAGAAGTGTTAAAAAGCCTAGTCCGCCGTTCACAACGAGTAGCTTGCAGCAAGAAGCAAATAAAAAGCTTAATTTTTCATCAAAGAAAACAATGATGATCGCTCAACAGCTATATGAAGGTATCAATGTTAAGGGTGAGGGAAATGTCGGTTTAATAACTTATATTAGAACTGACTCATATAGAATTTCTAATGAAGCTCGTGAAAATGCAAAAAATTATATAGAAAATAATTTTGGTAATAATTATTATTCAAATAATGATTATAATAAGAAAAATAAAGCAGAAGCACAGGATGCACACGAGGCTATAAGACCAACCTATGTTGACAAAAGCCCTGAGAAAATAAAGGATTCATTAAGTACAGATCAATTCAAATTATACAATTTGATTTGGAGAAGATTTGTTGCTTCACAGATGGCAGATGCAATATTTGATACTACAACAATTATATTTAATAGCAATAATAATATTTTTAAATCTTCTGGTAGTATCATGGAGTTTGACGGTTATAAGAGAATTTATAATTATAGTGATAATTCTAAGGATGTGTTGTTACCACCATTAAATGAAGGAGATTTGGTAAAAATAAATAATATTTTACCAGAGCAGTTATTTACTAATCCACCTGCTAGATACACTGAAGCTACCTTGATAAAAATGATGGAGGTTTTAGGTATAGGTAGACCAAGTACCTATGCTCCAACAATTATAACTATTACAAATAGAGATTATGTTATCAAGGATAAAAATTACTTGGTTCCTACTGAAATGGGACTTTTAGTAAATGAAATGCTTTTAAAGTACTTTGAAAATATTATAAATGATAAATTTACAGCAAGTCTTGAAAATAAATTGGATGCAGTTGCAAATGGAAATGTTGATTGGCATGAAATTATAAAGGAATTTTATGAAGAATTTAAACAATCATTAGATGTAGCTGACAAAGAAATAGAAAAAGTTGAGCTAAAGGACGAGGTTAGTGACGAGCGTTGTGAAAATTGTGGAGAATTTATGGTTATTAAAAAGGGTAGGTTTGGAAAGTTTTTAGCCTGTCCTAATTATCCAGAATGTAAGACAACTAAGAGACTTGGTCAAAAGGAAGCTGCAGAGGAAACTGATATTATTTGTGAGCTATGTGGTTCTAAGATGTTAAAGAGAAAAGGAAGATTTGGAGATTTCTTAGCTTGCTCAAAATATCCAGAATGTAAGAACACAAAGCAAATTAATAATGTAATTGATACACCATGTCCAAAATGTGGAAAGGATATAGTTATAAGATTTACGAAAAGGGGTAGAAGATTCTTTGGATGTAGTGGATATCCAGACTGTGATTTTGTTTCATGGACTGATCCTAGTAAGGATGAAAATAAATAGATAAATAATAATGATAAATAGAATTTTAAAAAGAAATAAAATTTGAAAATATTTCAATAAAATTCTTGCTATACACAATTTTATGTGCTATAATACCAAAGGTACAAAATCTAGAAAATAATGGTACCAACTTAACTATTCACAGTGTCTGATTTATGATAGTCGTGCTCATTGTTTAATGAGTCTTGAGTAAATATGAAGATGCTGGAAGTTATAACAAAAGGAGGAAATAAAATGGCAATAGTAAGTATGAAAAAATTACTCGAAGCAGGAGTTCACTTCGGACATCAAACAAGAAGATGGAATCCTAAAATGGCTGAGTATATTTTCACAGAGAGAAATGGAATTTATATCATCGACTTACAAAAAACAAGTGATAAGGTTGATGAAGCTTACAACTTCATAAAAGACATTGTAGCAAATGGTGGAGAGGTTCTTTTCGTAGGAACTAAAAAACAAGCTCAAGAAGCAACAAAGAGCGAAGCATTAAGATCAGGAATGCATTATGTAAGTCAAAGATGGTTAGGTGGTATGTTAACTAACTATAAGACAATCAGAAGCAGAATTGACAGACTTAATGAATTAAAGAGAATGGAAGAAGACGGAACATTCGAAAAGCTTCCAAAGAAAGAAGTTATTAAATTAAGACATGAAGCTGAAAGACTTGAAAAATTCTTAGGCGGAATTAAAAACATGGAGAAAATTCCAGCTGCATTATTCGTAGTTGACCCAAGAAAAGAAAGAATAGCAGTTCAAGAAGCTAAGATATTAGGAATCCCAGTTGTTGGTATAGTTGATACAAACTGTGACCCAGACGAAGTTGACTTAGTTATCCCAGGTAATGACGATGCTATCAGAGCCGTTAAATTATTAACTGCAACAATAGCAAACGCTATAATCGAAGGAAAACAAGGTGAGCAATTAACTGACTATGAAGATGATAGCAAAGAAGAAATGTCTGAAGAAGAATTAGACAAAGTAGATGAAAATATAGAAGATTAAGAATAAAGAGTAAGGTTGTAAAACTTAGCTCTATACATGAAAAGTAAGGATAAAAGCTTGCTCCCTATGGCTAATTATTAGTTATAGAACTTTATAAGGATTAGCAATTTCCTTACTTTTTTAAAAATACAAATAAAACTCATGTATTATACACATAATATAAAAAATGACATGAGTGTGATAGGAGGAATTAAAATGGCAGAAATTACTGCTTCAATGGTAAAAGAACTTAGAGAAATTACAAATGCTGGAATGATGGATTGTAAAAAAGCTTTAGCTGCATGTGATGGTGATATTCAAAAATCAATAGACTATTTAAGAGAAAAGGGACTAGCACAAGCTGCTAAAAAATCAGATAGAATAGCTGCAGAAGGTTTAACTACAGTTGCTATATCAGCTGATGGTAAAAAAGGAGTTGTTGTAGAGGTTAACTCAGAAACAGACTTCGTTGCTAAAAATGAAGAATTTAAAGAATTTGTTAATAACGTAGCTAAGATAATTGTTAATACAAATGTTAAAGATATTGAAGAATTAAAAGCTGTTAAATACTTAGATCAAGCTGAGACAGTTCAAGATGTTCTTACTGCAAAAATAGCTAAGATAGGTGAAAATATGAACCTAAGAAGATTTGAAACTATCGAGGTTTCAAACGGTGCTGTTCTTGGTTATGTTCATGGTGTAGGTAAAATAGCTGTTATAATAGGTTTAGAATCAGAAGCTTCATATGCTGATTTAGAAGAATTAGGAAAAGACCTTGCTATGCAAGTTGCAGCTATGAAACCAATGTATATATCAAGAGATGATGTTGATGAAGCATATATTGCTCATGAAAGAGAAATACTTATGGCTCAAGCATTAAATGAAGGCAAGCCACAAAACATCGTTGAAAAAATGGTTGAAGGAAGACTTCAAAAGGAATTAAAGGAAGTTTGCTTACTTGAACAAGTATTTGTTAAGGATGGAGACTTTACAGTTAAGCAAGTAATAGAAAATGCTTCTAAGAAGCTTGGAAAATCAATTAAGATTTCAGCTGTTAAGAGATTTGAAGTTGGCGATGGAATAGAAAAGAAAGTAGAAAACTTCGCAGAAGAAGTTGCAAAACAAATAAATAAATAATACATCACATAATGGAGGATCATAATTTGATTCTCCATTAATTAAAGTGGAAAAAATATAATATACAAAGGAGATTGAAGGATGCAGAGTAGTAAACGCCATAAATACAAAAGGGTATTATTAAAGATAAGTGGTGAGGCACTATCTGGAGGAGCTGGACATGGAGTTGACGAAAAAGTTGTCATGTCTATAGCAAGGGAAGTTAAAGCAATTAATGAACTCGGAACACAGGTTGCAATTGTTGTAGGTGGTGGAAATTTCTGGAGAGGTGCTTCTGCTAAGGATATGGACAGGACTACTTCAGATTACATGGGAATGCTCGGAACTATAATAAATGGACTAGCACTTCAAACTCATTTGGAAAAAATTGGACTAGAAACAGTTGTTCAAACATCAATAGAGATGATGCAGGTTGCAGAACCATATATTAGACGTAAGGCTATAAAGCATTTAGAATCAAATAAGGTAGTTATATTTGCAGGTGGAACAGGAAATCCTTATTTTTCAACTGATACAACAGCTGCATTAAGAGCAGCGGAGGTTAATGCTGAAATTATTTTACTTGCTAAAAATGGCGTTGATGGAGTTTATTCAGATGATCCAAAGAAAAATCCTGATGCAATTAAATATACAGAGTTGAGCTACATAGATGTTCTTAATAAAGGATTAAAAATTATGGATTCTACAGCAACTTCATTATGTATGGATAACAAAATACCTATATTGGTATTTGCTATAGAAGACCCAAAAAACATTGAGCGAATTATTTTGGGAGAAAATATAGGAACAATAATTAAGGAGGTATAATATGTACAAACAAGAGTTGAATAAATGTGAAGAGCAGATGAAAAAATCAATAAGCTTTTTAAAAGAAGAATTAGCAACTATTAGAGCTGGAAAAGCAAATCCAAAGCTTTTGGATAAAATTCAAGCTAATTATTACGGAAGTATGACTCCAATTAACCAAATGGCTAATATTTCTGTTCCTGAACCAAGATGTTTAATTATACAGCCATGGGATGCATCAAGTTTAAAAGAGATAGAAAAAGCAATTTTAGCTTCTGACTTAGGATTAAATCCTTCAAATGATGGTAAGGTAATAAGATTAGTTTTACCACAGCTAACAGAAGAAAGAAGAAGAGATCTTTTGAAATTAGTAAAGAAGGAAATTGAAAATTCAAAGATTGCTCTTAGAAATATAAGAAGAGATTCTATAGAAGTATTTAAAAAGATGGAAAAAAATACTGAATTAACAAAGGACGAATTGAAAAAGGCAGAGGACGAAGCACAAAAGCTTATAGATAAATATTCAAAGCTTGTAGATGATATCTACAAGGAAAAAGAAAAGGAAATATTAGAGGTATAGCATGGAAGATCTAAAAGGTCTTCCTCTAAGCAATGCCTTAAGCTTAATTCAAGGAAAATATCATAAAATTATTAGAATAGTAAAGTTATTAGGTAGAAATTCTAAGTTTAATAATTTACAAAATCCATATGTAATAAAATCAGAAGGATCAGAAGAAGATATGTATATAACATTGTTTGTTACATATTATTAATTTTAGAATCATATTGATTCTTAGTGTGAAGTATATCAATATATAGTGAAAGGCATTTATTATGGGTTTAAAGGAACAAGTATTAAATGGTAATATTCCCAATCATGTTGCCATTATAATGGATGGTAATAGAAGATGGGCTAAAAAGAAGATGCTACCTACAATAATGGGGCATAGAGCAGGCGTAAAAAGGATTATGGATATAGTTGAAGCAGCTACAGATATTGGAATAGCTGAGATGACTGTTTATGCTTTTTCAACCGAAAACTGGGGAAGAGAAAAATCAGAAGTAGATGGATTAATGAATCTACTTGTTGAGTTTTTGAGAAAAGAGCTTGATAGAATTCATAAAAATGGTGTCAAAATTAAACTTATTGGCAGAATAGAAGACCTGCCAGAAAATGTAATAGGAGAAGTAAAGGATGCTATTAATAAAACTAAAGACAATAGCAAATTCGTTTTAAACATAGCAATGAGCTATGGTGGAAGAAATGAAATTATTACTTCAATAAAAAACATAGTTAAAGACGTAGAAAATAAGAAACTTAATATAGATGAATTAAATGAAGAGAATTTCAAAAGCTACTTGTTTACAAAGGATAGTAGTGATCCGGATTTTCTAATTAGAACAAGTGGTGAAATTAGAATAAGCAATTTTTTACTTTATCAATTGGCTTACACAGAATTTTATTTTACAGATACTTTATGGCCAGATTTTGATAAAGATAAATTTTTTGAAGCAATACTAGAATATCAGAATAGAGAAAGAAGATTTGGGAAGCTATAATACGAGGTAGAAGATGAAAACAAGGATAATTACGGGTGTTTTAGGTGGTTTATTAGTAGGAGTAGTAACATTCTTTGGTGGTGTTATTTTTGATTTATTATATCTAGTTATAACATTTTTAGCTATATATGAGATAACTAAGCTATTGCAGGCAAAAGAGATTTTTTCATATGAAGCAACGCTTAATTATGGATTAGCAATAGCTTTATATTTTTCTGGATATTTTTTTGATAAAACCTCTATAGGATTTGTCCTACTTTTATATGTTTCCTTTAACTTTATTTTTTTTGTTACAAACCCCAAAATTACTCTTGTTAGATTAGCTCAAACACTATTTGTTGGAATGTATGTAGTATTGTTCATGTATCATATGATTATGTTAAATAACATGCGTGATGCAAAATTTGTTTGGTTAGTTTACATAATTGCATTTGGAACTGATACCTTTGCATATTTTGCAGGTGTATTCTTTGGTAAGCATAAATTATGTCCAAATGTTAGCCCTAAAAAAACAGTAGAGGGTGCAATAGGTGGTATTTTAGGATGTTTGGCATTAACAATAGCATATTTTAAATTTTTTAGAATAAATATCAGTATAGAAACTATAATATTTAGTATATTTGTATCTGCTTTTTCCATGGTTGGTGATTTATTGGCTTCGAAAATTAAAAGAGAGCATAATGTTAAGGATTATGGCAGTATATTACCAGGACATGGTGGAATTTTAGACAGGTTTGACAGCTTACTTTTTGTTGCTCCTGTTGTTTATTATTTTGTAAATTATTTTATTTAGAATTTGCATTAACTTATATGTTTAAAACGGAGGTATATTTTGATTACATTAATAGCATCAATATTTGTATTTTCAATTGTTGTGCTTGTACATGAATATGGTCATTACAGGCTAGCAAAAAGTGTTGGTATTAAGGTTGAGGAATTTGCGATAGGCATGGGCCCAACATTATATAAAAGAGAAAAAAATGGAACTATATATTCAATAAGAGCACTACCAATTGGTGGATTTGTCAATATGGTAGGTGAGGATGAAAATGTAGATACAGAAGAAAGCTACATGAATAAAACTGTTTGGGAAAGATTTAAGGTGGTTGTTGCTGGACCACTTATGAATTTTTTATTAGCAATTTTTATTTACATTATCATGGCTGCTGCCTATGGAGTACCTGGAACAACTATAGAAATAATAGATACTGGCTCAGAGCTATATAAGGCTGGAGTGCGTGAAGGTGATAAAATTATTTCAGTAAATGATGATAAGGTATTTATTAGAGATGACCTAGTCACTGGAATTACAGTTGAAGAAGCACCATATAGTATTGAAGTATTAAGAGATGGAAAAACTTATAAATATGAAAATATAAATCAATACTACAGATATATTATCGGTATATATGCTTATGATGAAAATAATCAAGAATCAACAGTAATAAAACCAAGCGATAATAAACTACCTGCATATAAGGCTGGTATTCGTGAGGGAGATAAGATTGTTAAGATAAATGGTACTGATGTTCAGAATTATGCTCAAATAACTGAGCTTATATTAGCATCAAAGGGTGAAAGCTTAAATATCGTTGTTGAAAGAAATTCAGCACTTATGACCTTTGATGTGACACCACAAAGGGATTTACAAATAGGCTTTGATACAAGAATAGAAAAATCAATTATAACAGGTATTGTATCATCCTTCTATAAAACAATATATTATATTAAGTTAATGTTTAATTTTATTGGAATGCTAATAACAGGTAAGGTAGGTACTGAATCTGTAGGAGGACCAGTAATGGTAATTTCTATGATTGGAGATTCAGCTAAGCTTATATCAACTCAAGGATTCTATCCATTATTAAATCTTTTAGCATTTTTAAGTGTAAACCTTGGATTTATGAACCTATTACCAATACCAGCATTAGATGGAAGTAAAATAGTATTTTTAATAATAGAAAAGATAAGAGGTAAGAAAATTCCTATTGAAAAAGAGGGCTTTGTGCATTTAGTAGGTTTTGTATTACTGATATCTTTAATGATATTTATAACCTATAAGGATATAATGAAATTATTTTAATATATAAAAGACAAGGGAATAAATTCTCTTGTCTTTTATCAAATTTAGTATTATTATAATGAAAGGACAAGTTGTCTAAAATAAAATGAGGTAGTTAAAATGGTAGATAAAAATATGCAAATTGAAGAAAATATAAAGCCTACAAGTAGAGCCGTAAAGGTTGGCAATCTTTATGTAGGTGGAAATAATAAAATAACAGTACAATCAATGCTAAACACAAAATTAAGCGATATTGAAAGCTCAATAAATCAAGTACAGCTTTTAGAGCTTAATGGTTGTGATATTATTAGAGCATCTATAGATACAGAAGAGGATGCAAAGGCTATAGCAATAGTTAAAAAATATACTGAAATGCCAGTAGTTGCAGATATTCAGTTTGACTATAGGATGGCAATTCATGCTATTAAAAATGGTGCAGATGCAATTAGAATCAATCCTTGTTATATTGGCTCAGAAGCAAATGTTGCAAGTGTTATAAATGAATGTAAAGAAAATAATATTCCAATTAGAGTAGGTGTAAACTCTGGCTCTGTTAAAAAGGAATTTTTAGATAAATATAATGGAGTAAATAAGTATTCTCTAGTTGAAAGTGCATTGGAGCAGGTGGCTATTGTAGAAAAGTACAATTATGAAAATATTGCAATTTCTATAAAGGCTTCTGATGTTAGAATGACCTATGATTCAAATATTGAGCTTAAGAAAAGAACTGATTATCCAATACATCTTGGTATAACTGAATCTGGCTCTGATGAGGATGGAATTATAAAATCAGCTATGGGACTTGGATCTTTTCTTTTAATGGGTATGGGAGATACAATAAGAGTTTCTTTATCTGAAGAACCTCTAAGAGAGGTAATTATAGGAAGAAAAATATTGCAATATCTTGGATTAAGACCTTATGGTATTGAGGTAGTTTCTTGTCCTACCTGTGGTAGAACAAAGGTAGATTTAATTAATATCGTAAGAGATGTTAAGAAGGCTATAGCTCCAATAAAAAAAGATATTAAAATTGCTATCATGGGTTGTGCTGTAAATGGTCCTGGAGAAGCTAGAGGAGCAGATATTGGAATAGCAAGTGGTAATGGAGAAGCTTTATTATTTAAAAAGGGACAAATAATTACAAAGGTTAAAGAAAG
This sequence comes from Bacillota bacterium, assembly GCA_052035585.1. Taxonomy (GTDB): domain Bacteria; phylum Bacillota; class Clostridia; order Tissierellales; family Sedimentibacteraceae; genus UBA1535. The sequence goes on along the minus strand of JBPOHM010000287.1, from coordinate 117 downwards.
TGAAATTATAAAGGTTCTTTTAGAGGAAATTGATAAATTATAGTAAACTACAATGTTTTAAGAATATATTTTTAAATACAACAAATTTAATTAAAATTTGACAAAATTCTAATCTCA
>JBPOHM010000120.1:0-5375 GCA_052035585.1 Bacillota bacterium | reverse complement strand
AATTGTAATTTTAATGAAATTTTAATTTTTTTAAATCTATATTAATAAAAGTACTTTGATTTTATAAAAAATAGGTATATAATATAATGGTGATTTAAAACTATTACAATAACTGATGAGGTAATGCACAATGAAAAAAGTATTAGGATATTTAAAGCCTTATATTGGACGAATGAGCTTAGGTCTTACAATAAAATTCACCGGAACAATAATGGATTTATTTATTCCATGGATTTTAGCTCATATTATTGACTATATTATTCCTAAACAGAATGTAATGTCAATAGTCTCTTGGGGTGGATTGATGATAATTTGCTCAATTCTTGGGGTAACATTTAATATAGTAGCAAATCGTATGGCTGCAAAGGTAGCAAGAGACACTACACAAAGAGTAAGATATGATTTGTTTGTAAAAATATCTCATTTATCAAGTGCTCAGGTTGATGAGTTTGGCATACCATCCTTAATATCTAGGATGACCACAGATACATATAACGTTCATAGCATGATTGGTATGATGCAAAGAATAGGAATTAGGGCCCCCATTATAGTTATTGGAGGTATTTTTGTGACCTTAACGTTAGACTTTTATCTAACCTTGGTTTTAATTGCTATATTACCGTTGCTTGGATTATTAGTGTACTTTATCACCTTAAAAAGCTTACCTTTATATAAGGAGCAGCAAAGTGCTATTGATAGACTGATTAGAAAGGTAAGAGAAAATATAGTAGGTATAAGGGTAATAAAGGCCTTATCTAAATCAGATTATGAAATAGAGCATTTCAAGGAAGTAAACTCAGATGCAGTAAAGAAAGAGAAAAAAGCAGGCATGACATCAGCTATAATAAACCCTGCAATGAGTATGCTTTTAAATCTAGGACTAGTTTGTATCATAATAGTTGGAGCATATAGAGTAAACTTAGGCTTGACAGAGGTTGGTAAAATTATTGCTTTTCTATCGTATTTTACAATAATTCTAAATGCAATGATGGCAATAACAAGAGTCTTTGTTGTACTTTCAAAGGCAAGTGCCTCAGCTAATAGAATAGCAGATGTTTTAGATACAGAAAAGGATTTAATAAAGCAGGATGATGTTACTGAATATAATAAAGAAGTAAAAAGCGATTATCATATAGAATTTAACAATGTTTCATTCTCATACAATTCTGTTGAAAATAATATTAGTAATATCAACTTTAAATTAAAAAGAGGAGAATCTCTTGGCATTATAGGTTCAACAGGCTCTGGAAAAACAACAATAATAAATCTTCTAATGAGATTTTATGATGTAAGTGAGGGTGAAATCTTAATAGATGGACAAAATATTAAGAGCTTTGAAAAAAATGCTTTAAATGAAAAGTTTGGAGTAGTGTTCCAAAATGATACAATATTTGAGGACACAATATTAGAAAATATTACTCTTGGTAGAAAAATAGACTTAGAACAAGTCAAGGAAGCAGCACTACATGCACAGGCTGCACCATTTATAGAGAATATTGAAAATACTTATGATGCAAAGCTTGATATTAGAGGTGCTAACCTAAGTGGTGGTCAAAAGCAAAGAATTTTAATAGCAAGAGCATTGGTTGGACGTCCTGAAATATTAATATTGGATGATTCCTCAAGTGCTCTAGATTATAAAACAGATGCTAATTTAAGAAAAGAAATTAGAGAAAATTACGGTGAAACAACAACTATTATAGTAGCTCAAAGAGTAAGCTCAATAATGAACTCAGACCATATTCTTGTATTAGAGGATGGCGAAGTGATAGGCTATGGAACTCATGATGAGTTGATTAATACATGTGAAATATATAAAGAGATTAGTAATTCACAAATGAGCGAGGAGTATTAAAATGACAAAAGAAAAAAGTGTAAAGGAACCTAGGATAAAAAAATCTAGAAAAAGAGTAATACTTAGATTAGGCCAATACTTATTTAGACATAAATTTTTACTTCTACTAGCACTTGTTCTTACTATTACAAGCAATCTATTGGCTTTAGTAGGTCCTAAATTATCAGGTCTAGCAGTAGATAATATTGAGTTTGGCGAGGGAGCTGTTAATTTTGATGGTGTTTTTCACTATGTAATATTGATGATAATATTTTATGTCTTTTCAGGAATATTTTCATATGCTTTGTCAGCTTTGATGATACATATAAGCCGTAAGGTTGTATTTGCAATGAGAGAGGATTTGTTTTCAAAGCTATTAAAATTACCTGTTGGATATTTTGACAAGCATCAAACTGGAGATATTTTAAGTAAGATGTCTTATGATATAGATACAATTAATACATCACTTTCAACAGATTTAGTTCAAATAATTGCTAGTATAATTACTATTGTTGGTTCATTTGTAATGATGCTAACTATATCACCTTATTTAGTTATAGTATTTGCATTTACAATACCTATTTCAATATATATAACAAAATATATAACTGGTAAAACAAGACCATTGTTTTCTAAGCGTTCACAAAAGATTGGTAAATTAAATGGATTTGTTGAGGAAATGATATCAGGACAAAAGACACTCAGAGCATACAATCAAGAAGAGAACACAATAAATAAATTTACAGTAAAAAATGATGAAGCTGTTGATGCATATTATGATACAGATTATTATGCAATTGCTGGCCCTGCAGTTAACTTTGTAAATAATTTATCTCTATCATTGATAAGTGTTTTAGGAGCGATATTCTATTTAAAGGGTATGATGAGTGTTGGTAATATATCTTCCTTCGTTTTATATTCTAGAAAATTCTCAGGACCTATAAATGAAATGGCAAATATAATTGGAGAGTTTCAATCTGCTCTAGCAGCTGCTGATAGAGTATTTAATTTAATGGATGAAATAGAAGAAACAAAGGATGTTGAAAATGCTATTGTGCTTGATAATGTAGAAGGTAATGTTGAACTGAAAAATATTGAATTTGGATATTTACCTGATAAAAAGATAATTCACAATCTAAGCTTTAAAGCTGAAAAGGGTAGCTTAATAGCAATTGTTGGACCCACAGGTGCAGGCAAAACAACACTTATAAATTTATTAATGAGATTTTACGATGCTGATAGTGGTATGATAACAGTTGATGATCATGACATAACACAAGCTACTATGTCAAGCCTTAGAAAATCATATGCAATGGTATTACAAGATACATGGCTATTCCATGGAACAATATTCGAAAATGTGTCCTATGGTAAAAAGGATGCTACATTAGAAGAGGTTATAGAGGTTTGTAAGGCTGCTAAAATACACTCTTACATAAAGAGGCTTCCAAAGGGATATGATACCATAATTAGAGAAGATGGAACAAATATTTCTAAGGGACAAAAGCAATTACTTACTATAGCTAGAGCAATGCTATTGGATTGTAAGATGCTAATACTAGATGAAGCAACATCAAACGTTGATACAAGAACAGAAATTAAGATTCAACAGGCTATGAGAAAGCTTATGGAGGATAAAACCTGCTTTATCATAGCACATAGACTTTCAACTATACAAAATTCAGATTTGATTTTAGTCGTAAATAATGGTAATATAATAGAACAGGGAAATCATGAAGAACTAATGAAAAAGAAAGGCTTTTACTATAAGCTATATAATTCTCAGTTTGAATAAATGATGTAAGAGGTTTTATTAATGTACGATTATGAAAAGATAAAAAGTAATCTATCAACAAAATATGTTGGACAAACATTTGTGCAATTTGAAGAATTGTCATCTGTTCATGTAAAGGCTAAAAATATAAGCGAATCTTGTACTAGTGGTATGCTTGTGCTTTGTGAGAAGCAAGAGGATTTAAGCCTAAAGAATAATAAATCATGGCAGAGCAAGGCTATTGATGGAATATATATGAGTATAATATTAAAAGGTAGCAAAAAACTTGATTATAGCTATCAGGTAATTCAAATTGCTACAGCTTCAGTGTGTGAAGCAATACTTAATTTAGATGATAAAATTGATTGTCACATAAAATGGCCAAATGACGTCTATTTATATGATAAAAAGATATGTAGTGTTTTTTCTGATAAAATTGATAAGAAAGACAATGATAGCTTGATTCTTAGCATTTATATAAATGTTTCTAAAGTAAATGAGGAAGTAAATTTTGAAGATGCTAAAATTGGTACATTATCAGAGATAATAAATGATGAGATTAATAAGGAGTATATAATAAGTAATATTTTAAATAATATTGAACTATACTATGAAGAATTAATCAAAACAAAAAAATTAAAAAGATCATTAGAGGTCTTTAGAAAACACAATCATATAATAGGCAAGGAAATGGGCATTAGATTAATAAATAAAAAAACAATTAGAAAGGTTAAGGCTGTAGATATTAATTATTTAGGAGAAATTGAAATAAAGGATATTTCTTCTAATAAGGAAGAAACAGAAGTTTTAAAGTATGGTAGAGATATCATCGAATGGTGTGTAGATGAGTGGGTTGAAGATTAAAGATATACAATTAAGTAATAATATAATTTTAGCACCGATGGCTGGAATAACAGATTTGACATTTAGAACAATTTGTAAGGAGTTCGGTGTAGGACTTGTAACAACTGAGATGGTCAGTGCTAAGGGCTTATATTACAAGGACAAGAAAACAGAAGATTTAATGAAAACAAATGAACATGATAGACCTGTTGCTTTACAGATATTTGGCAATGATCCAGCTATTATGGCATATGTAGTTGAAAATATTATTAACGATATGAATAATATCGATATAATAGATATAAATATGGGCTGTCCAGCACCTAAAATAGTTAAAAACGGTGATGGTTCAGCACTAATGAAAAATCCAAGCCTAGCTGGTGAAATAGTAAAAAGAGTTAAAAAAGTCTCTAAGAAGCCTTTGACAGTAAAATTCCGTTCTGGTTGGGATTCTAATAGTATAAATGCAGTTGAATTTGCTAAGATAATTGAAGCAAACGGTGCTGATGCAATAACAGTTCATGGACGTCATAGAGAGCAATTTTATTCAGGTAAAGCTGACTATAATATTATAAAAAGTGTTAAGGAAAGTGTAAAAATTCCTGTAATAGGTAATGGAGATGTTTTTAGTGTCGAGGATGCAAGAAGATTAGTTGAAACAACTAATTGTGATGGAATAATGGTAGCTAGAGGAGTTTTAGGCAATCCATGGCTATTACAGAACTTAGTGAATGCATTTAACAATGATGATAAAAATGCTCCATTTGAGATAATTGAACCAACACCAATACAAAGAGTAGATATGCTAAAAAAACATATAAAACTTTTAAGTAAGGAATTACCAGAAAAATTAACTGTTTTGGAGATGCGTAAGCATGCATCCTGGTATATAAAGGGACTTAAAAATTCAGCAGAGATTAGATG
>JBPOHM010000117.1:0-3603 GCA_052035585.1 Bacillota bacterium | reverse complement strand
GCATTTTCCATATATTTTGCATCTACCTTCTTAGATTTTCTAAATCCCTTTACTCTGCTAATAGCAGCCCTAGAGGTTTTACTCATATTTGCAAATAGCTGTTTAATATTCTCTTTTGAAAAAATCTCAATATCATCTTCTTTAGAAGAGTGCTTTTTAAATGGTATTTTTTCTTTAACAATTTTCATAGTATTTTGTCCCTTATCTATAGCAGCATCTACTATTGAATCCATCTTAAGATTTAATGCCTTCTCCATCTCTACTATAGAATTTTCAAAATCTGTTAATGCAGATACAGTAAAGGCTATATCCATGGACATAATACTCATAAATAAAAGACTAAGAGCTTCAAATCCAACAGGTGATATCCAGCTTGTCATATCCTTAATAAAAGGTGCTATTACATAAACTATCAATAAGCCTGCAGCTCCAAAGCAAATAGAAAATGGTAAGCAAACTCGTCCATTTATATTAAGTGGCATATCGCTATAATCCCACCAATATGCGTGAAATAGCTTTTCAAGTCCCCAAGAGGTTACATACTCTAATATTATACTTCCAAAAAATGATACAAGAAATACCTGCCACCATGTATAATTATATACAATAATTCCTCCTGATAGCATATCAGATAATATTGTTAGTACTACTCCTCCAACCCCATAAATCGGTATCACAGGTCCAAATAGAAAGCCTCTATTATTCCATTTAGCAGCTTGTATTGTACAGTAAATCGTCTCATATATCCATCCAAAAAATGCATATATAATAAAATAAACAAAATACCTACTTATTAACATTTATTAATTCTCCTCCCTCAAATCCCTTTATCAATATCCTAATATATTTATATTTACTGCTTTAACTATTTTGAATAATTTATATAATTCTTTTTATCTCCCATTTTCTACTTTTTTCTATATTATACTACATAATTCTCAACTATCTGCATTGGATTATCTCTCCATATTACTCCATGACTTGTTGCGATTATTTCTATTGGTAAATTCAATGCTATAACCTCATCAAGCTTTCTCTTTAGTAAAGGATTAAATGGATTCAAAATATTTGCATAATACTTAATAGATTCATTGAATAAATCACATTGGTCAACCTGGTCATTAAACAATTTCTCAGTTGCTAAGTGTTGTCCGAATGCATCATTACTAAATAGAATATTATCCTGTGTCATATATGTAGCCATACTATCTGGCCAATGTAACATAGACATTTCAACAAATATCAGCTCTTTTCCATTACCTATATCAATTTTATCTCCAGTTTTAACAACATTAAAATTCCAATCCTTATGATATTGACCCTTTAAAGATTTTACAGCATTTGCTGTACAATATATCGGCTTATCTGGAATACGTTCCATAAGCTTTGGAAGAGCACCGCTATGATCAACCTCACCATGATTTACTATTATATAATCTATACTGTTTAAATCTATTTCTTTCGCTAGATTATCAACAAATTCTTCTGCAAATGGAGCCCATACTGTGTCTATTAATACTGTTTTTTCTTCTTGGATTAAATAAGAATTGTAAGTTGAACCCTTATGTGTTGAATACTCATCTCCATGAAACTTCTGAAGCTCCCAATCAACCTTACCAACCCAATATACGTTGTTTTTTACATGCTTTTTCATAATTATCTACACTCCTAAATATTTAAGTATTTATATCTATTATACCACATATTCCAAATATTAAAACATTTTACATAAACTTATAAAATAAAAGTAATTACTCTATGTAATTACCTTATATATTCATATTTAAAATTTAATTACCTTTGGTTCATTACCAAATGAATATAATGTTGCTGTAGCATTCTCAAAATAAAGAACCTCTGTATTATCATCCTCTTCAGAATACATTGATCTTAAGCTTGGATAATTATCTAGCATATGCTTCTTTGCTTCTACTCTATCATCTCTAATAAGCTTACCTTCTAATCTAAGCCATTTTCCGTCAGCAAAAGCACAAATCTCTGCTTTTGGATTTGCTTGAAGCTGCTTAGACACTGCCTTTACCTTGCCTGTTTGAATATATAGCTTGCCTTCAAATATATCTACTGTACCAAATGGTCTAACTCTTGGTTGGTCTCCTTCTACAGTAGCTAAGTAATATGTTCCACAATTCTTTAAAAACTCATAAACTTCTTGCATTTTATTCCTCCAGTATATAAATATTCCTAATAAATAATAACAAAAAAGTCTTGAATACTCAAGACTTTTTACTAAATGTATATATTATTCTTTTTTATATAGCCGCCTTGTATATTTCATATACAGATTCTTCAGTCATTGTCTTCATACTACCAACTCCAGGTGCATTTATCATACACTTGCGAGCACATTCACGAAGCTCTTCATCAGTAGGCTTACGACCTATAAGTTCTGTAATAGTTATAGGCATATTTACATATTTAAAGAAATCCTCTGTGCGTTTTATCGCTGCTAATGCAGTATTCATAGGATTTTCATAATCTAATGATAAATCCCATACATCAACACCAAATTTTGCAAAACGAGTTACATTTTCATCTACAACATATCTAGCCCAAGAACCCCATACAGCAGCAAGTCCTGCACCATGTGCAACATCATACATTGCAGATAACTCATGCTCAATTCTATGTGTTGCCCAGTCTCCTACTCTTCCCAAACCAGTCAAATCATTGTGTGATAAGCTTCCTGCCCACATAATCTCTGAACGAGCCTCATAGTCTTCTGGATTAACAAGACATATTGGTCCATATTCAATTACTGTTCTCATAATTGCAACAGCTATACTATCTGAAACCTCTGTTTTTCCACCTTCTCTAGGCTTTGAAAAGAACCTTTCAAAGGTATGCATCAAAATATCAACAATTCCGCAAGATGTTTGATATGGTGGTAATGTATATAAAGACTCAGGATTCATACAAGTAAATACTGGTCTAAAGAATTCAAAATTAGCACCTTTCTTAATTTTGCCGTCATCCTTAGTAATTACACTACTACTGCTCATTTCAGAACCTGTTGCAGCTAGTGTAATAATATTTCCATGTTTTATTCCACTATTTGGTTTTTTGCCATTGTAGAAATCCCAAACATCTCCTTCATATGGAACGCCTATAGAAATTGCTTTAGCAGAGTCAAGAACACTTCCACCACCAACAGCAAGAATAAAATCTACACCTTCTCTTCTTGATAGCTCTATACCTTCATACACCTTAGAGAGTCTAGGATTAGGAACAACTCCTCCAAGCTCTACATATTTAAGTCCTTCAGCCTCTAATGACTGCTTTACCTTTTCTAATAGTCCACTTTTAATAACACTATTGCTACCATAATGTATTAAAACCTTTGTGCCACCTTCATCTTTAATAAGCTTTCCTACATTATCCTCAGCACCTTTGCCAAAAATTACTCTTGTTGGTGTGTAAAAAGTAAATTTATCCATACCTTATCTCCTTTTTTATTAATTCGTATTGTAAAGTTAAATGAAAATTGAGAACTCCTAACTCTCTGTGGTATAATGTTTTTGCAACAAAACCTAATACCTCCCAGAAAGGAAGAAGTTCTCATGCAAAAAATTATATCAGTTTGTT
>JBPOHM010000087.1:0-3789 GCA_052035585.1 Bacillota bacterium | reverse complement strand
CTTCTCCATCTTTAATTACAAAATGGAAAACAGCTGGCTATATGCCATCAGTAGAATATATTCCTAAAATATGTAAATATTTAAATGTTTCTTATGAGTATATTTTATCGGGAGAAGGTTCTTATTCTCAGGTCTCTGAATTTAAAAATCCTGAATTAAGTGTTGAAGAAAATGAAATAATTGCATCTTTCAGAAAATTGTCAGATGAAGAAAAAGGTGAATTTTTAGGAAAAATTAAAGCAAGAGCAAGATATTAATTTACAATAATAATTTAAATAAGACTATTAAAAATGATAGTCTTATTTTTTTTGTAAAAATTTATTCTAATTCATTTAACAATATAAAAAAGCTATATATACTATAGATATACACAAATTATAGTATATGTTCTATTTATTAAGTATAAAAACTACAAAGTAATTTTTGTTGCTATAGTTTTTGTATGCTCACAAAAAATTTTTTTAAAACAAAGGAGATAAAAATTTATGTTAAAAGTAACAGGATATTTAAGATTAACAAAAGACGTTGAAATTAAAATTGTATCAACAGGTAAAAAGGTTGCTAACACATCAGGAGCAAATAACAGAGGAACAGCTGATAATCGAATAACTGATTTCTATGAATTAATCGGTTGGGAAAATGCAGCTGATGCTATGGAAGGTTTAAAGAAGGGCGACCTTGTTCATGTTTCTGGAATTCTTCAGATAAGACCTTGGAAGGATAAAAACGACAATGAAAGAAAGACTGAAGAAATTGTTGTTGAATCTATAACTCGTGCTAATGTTAAGCCAAAAACTGATGGAGATGCTGCTCCAGCTAAAGCACCAGCTAAAGCAGCAAAAACTACTACGCCAAAAGCACCAGCTACAGAACAAGAAGAAGATGATGAGAATGAAATATTCCAAGCAATAGACGAGGATGATATTCCATTTTAACAAAAACAGGTAGAATTCTCCCACTTCTTTAAGTGGGAGATGAATACCGTCTTTATAAATAAATATATAATGAAAGGAAGCAGTTTAGTAGCTTATAAAAATATGTTAGGAGTAGCCTAATATATCACCAGTACCGTAGGGACTACGGGATATTAAGCTTGTGGAGAGAGTATAAGACTTATTATAAATAAGCAGTTCTCTAAGAAGCAAGAAGCCCACACTTCTATAAGTGGGGGTAGTTCACTTTTAAAATCAATAGCTGATATTTAAAAATAAAAGGAAGCGTATGTATGTATGCTTCCTTTAAAATTAATTTTTAATCCATTACATTATGGAAGAAAGGAAGAAAATAAATGGCACGAAACGCATTATTTAAAAGTGGGGCTGGTTGGGGGAAAAATCTCCTTCCACCTGAAATTTCGCACAGAGTAATAGATTCAGCAGCTTGCTCTAAATATTTCGATACGAGTGGAGCTGGCTCAAAAAGAATGAGTACGGTTCATCAAGGAATTTTTAAAGCTATAACAGCTTATATTGATAATAAAAATGGTTTTGGTAAATACTACGGAAAAGTAGGTGTTGGTATAGTAAATGAAAACTATATAGCTGAATACCGACATGAATCAGGTATAACTTCAATAGCAAGCTTTAATAAATCAACCAAAATTCTTGAAGGAGCTAATGTAGCTTTGTCAGGAAGATATGAACCAATAGATTTAAATACTGCTTCAATGGAAACAGGTGACATATTCTTCTTAGCAATGATGCCTTTATTGTTAGAAGATGATGAAGCTAAAACAGCATTTGAAGCGTTTGAACTTAAATATATTGCAAATAATCTTGATTATGATGCAAATGTAATGATTGCATTATTATGTGACAATATTTATAGAAGAATAGAATCGGAAGTGTTTGTTGTTAAAACCCCACCAACAGGGGATGTAAGAAAAATATCTGATGCGAAAGTTAAAACTGGTATGTATACTCCAGACACAATCATTTGTGGAAATTTCATAATTTTTGCAAAAGGTTCACCTTCACCACTTCCAACTGGTTCAGGCACAGCAAAAGTAAAAGATTTACGCAATCGTTTTAAAAAATTTACTGAAGGTAGAATCCTAACAGAAGAAGAACAAAAATTGCTCGAAGCTACAACTCAAAGAATTTTAGAAGATGATTATGTATCTCCTGAAGTTATTGAAATGGCTGAGTATATAGTAGGTTCAATGAATGATAAAAAACCAATTGTTAATTTCCTCTGGAGGGGCGAAACTGGTTTTGGTAAATCTTATGGATGTGAAGAGCTTGCAGCAATTTTAGGGCTTCCATTATTAAGAATCACTTGTCATCCAACAATGGAAACTTTAGACTTTTTAAATAAGTTCGTTCCAGATACGAAAACTTTTGACACATCTATATACCCTTCATTTGAAGATATAGCATATGACCCTGAGTCAGCCTATAAAATGCTAACAGGTGAAGAAAAAGAAGGTGTTTCAAGTCAAGAAGTTCTTGAAATATATCTTGATATAGTATCTGCGAAAAAGTCTACTACGCCTAAATTTAAACTTGTTGAAAGCGACTATGTTAAAGCACTTGCTAATGGTTATATTTTGGAAATCCAAGAGCCATCTGTAGTGTTGAATAGTGGAGTTTTAACAGGTCTTAATGAATATAATAGACCAGGGGCAATTATAACTCTTCCAGACGGGACAACACGAGTTCGTCATAAAAATTCAATAGTAATAATGACAGATAATGTTATTTATGAAGGTTGTAGACCAATGAATCAATCAGTTTTAAGAAGAAATTTCTTAGCAATTGATTCGTATAAGATGTCTAAAGGTGAAATAATTGAAAGAGTGAAAAATATGTCTGGGTTTGAGGATGATGAAATCCTTGAACTAATGTATGAAACTTGGCAATTAATTAAAGACTACTGTAGAGCACAGTCTATAACAGACGGAACAGTTTCAATTGAAGAACTTGGAAACTGGGCTCAAGCAGTAAAAATAAGAGGTAGTAAAGATTTGAAGACTTCTTGTATCAGAACCGTAGTTTCAAAAGCTACAGCAATGGTTGACGAGCAAGAAAGTATTATTTCTACTTGTGTTGATGTAAAATTATTGTAACATTAAAACCTATATATCTTTTATCAAAAACATGACAGAACACACCCGTTCTCTATAGACGGGTGATGAATGTCATAAATCTTAAACATAATAAAATATTTATCTGGTATAGTAGTTGTTCTTCAAAAAGAAGCTTATACTTCAGGATGCAGTAGTTTAGATTTAGAGCCTATTGAAAAGGTAAATTATAATAAATCAAGGCGTATACAAAGAGGGCTATTTAAAAGCAATACAGGAATATATATCAACGCTGATGTTAATGGAAGTCTTAATATTCTAAGGCTCTATATGAAAGATACAGGTATTCCTAAGCTAATTCAATTAGCAAGGGATAAGGGTTATGTGAATAACCCAATAAAGTTACGAGTTGCTTAGTTTTACAGCTAAGTGGAAACTTAAATACTAAAACTTTATAGAAGCTCCCACTTCTAAGTTTAGTTTAAGTGGGGGTAGTTCACAAGCAATTTGACATATTATCAAATATGTGGTATCATACGTCAAGATAGCAAGAAAAATGCTAAAACACATTATAAATAATACATATGGAGGAATTTAAAATGAATATAACAAGTGTAAGCGTTAAATTAGCAAAAGATAGAGGAAGAATAAAAGCTTGGGCAAATATAATATTTGATGAAATGTTTGTTGTGCATGGTCTCAAAGTTGTAGAAACAGAAAATGGAATCTTTGTAGGAATGCCTTCAAGAAAGTTAAAAGAAGAA
>JBPOHM010000298.1:0-17396 GCA_052035585.1 Bacillota bacterium | reverse complement strand
ACTCAACGTGTGATGTTGATATTGTGATTCCTCTTTCTCTTTCTTCTGGAGCTTTATCTATGTTATCATAGCTTACAGCTTCTCCAGTTCCAAATCTCTTATTTAATGTCATTGTTATTGCTGCTGTTAATGTTGTCTTACCATGGTCAACATGGCCTATTGTTCCTATGTTAACGTGTGGCTTATTTCTTTCGAATTTTGCTTTTGCCATTTTTATTTCCTCCTATGATATTTTCTCCTAAAGAGACTTATAATTTATTTTTTAATTGGAGCCTACGACCAGATTTGAACTGGTGACCTTTTGCTTACCATGCAAATGCGCTACCTCCTGCGCCACGCAGGCATACACAAATTGTAGCCTATTTGCCTACCGCTATATTATAACAGAGCGATTATGCTATTGCAAGCTTAAATTTATTAAATTTTCCAATTACTACTGCATTTTCAATGAAATGTTTGTTTTTAATAATAAACAGACTTTAATTCATCTTTAATTTTTTTCTTTATCCTTTGTAAAGCATTATCTATAGCCTTAGAATCTGTATTAAGAACAACAGATGATTGATTATAGCTTAGACCTGATAAATAACAAGATAAAACCTTTTTTTCAAATTTGCTCAAGTTGTTTTCTAGCATATAAGTTACAATATCTTCGCGTTCTTTTAAAACAATGATATTTTCTGGATCATTAATTATATCATTACTAATCTTCTCTGGTATATAGGTCTCACTATCTTCACCTAATGTATATTCAAACGATATATAGTTGTTAAGTGGACTGTGTTTTTTTCTAGCATTTCTTCTTATAACTGTAATGATATGTCTCTTCATGCATGTTATAGCATAGCATTTAAAGGAGCAATCTTTATTAGGCTTGTACACTCTGATAGCCTTATGTAAACCTATCATAGCTTCTTGAAACAAATCATCTGCATCAGCACCTACTAAATAAAAAGAAGATATTATTTTTTTAGAAATATTAATATAACGTTTAAACAGACACTCTTCAGCATAGAAATTACCCTTTTGCACTTCAACAATTAATTCCTCATCAGTCATCCCGCTATAAAAATCATTAGCATTATTTTCCTTAAATAAAGCTTCCATAAAATATATCCCCCAAATATATATATAGCATAATTTTATTAAATGCACATTGAATAAATTTATACATTGTAAAATTATTCAACAACTATCGCTAATTAAATATAATTATATTAAATATTTTTTAATAGTCAAGTCATTTAATAGTATTTCTTAATTTTTCTAATTTTTCAATTGTGGATATATCAAGAACATTGTGAATTTTTATATTATTTTGTTTTATTGTGTCGGTTTTTTGTTTTATTTCATTTTTAGTATTTGTTATTTCTATATACATCTCCTCAGCAGACAGCCTTGTGCCTCCACGAGCTAATACAATTTGCTGAATATAATTATCTGATGTTGCAACTCTAACTATTTCAGCTCTTCCTATTTTATCTAATTGTCTTTCTATATAACTATCAGCTGTTTCATTTTCCTTAGTATAAACAACCTCTACTCCAGAAATATACTCCTTCTTTTCACTACTTCCTTTAACCATATGAGCATCAAAAACAACAATTACATTGATTCCCTTAAATGCCTTGTATTCAATTAGACTCTCTATAAGCTTATTCCTACTATTCTCTATACTGTCAGTATAATTTTTAAGTGTCTTCCATTGATTTATAATATTGTATCCATCAATAAACAAATATTCCTTCTTAGTACGAGGCATTTCATATTACATTCCTTTCCTTATAAAAATTACCAACTATATCCCTCTTTGTCTTAGCACTTCATATATTATAATAGAAGCTGCACAAGATGCATTTAATGAAGAAACATTACCTTTCATAGGTATTTTAATTAAGGCATCACAATTTTCTTTAACAAGTCTGCTTATACCTTTACCCTCACTACCTATTACTAAACCAACAGCACCATCAAGCTTTTCTTCGTATATATACTTCTCACCTGACATATCTGCACCATATATCCAAAGGCCTTTTTCCTTTAATTCTTCTATCGTTTGGTTTATATTAGTAACTCTAACAACCGGAAGATACTCTACTGCTCCAGCAGATGTCTTAGCAACAACTGAGTTTACACCAGCTGCTCTATGCTTAGGAATAATGATTCCATGAGCTCCGCAGCACTCTGCTGTTCTAATTATAGCTCCTAAATTATGAACATCAGTTATTTCATCTAATATAATAATAAATGGTTTTTCATTTTTACTACTAGCAAGACTTAAAATATCAGCTATCTCTTTATACTCATATTCCAACGCTTCGGCTACAACTCCTTGATGTCTACCACCATCAGAAATTCTTGCCAATGCCTGCTTGTCAACATATTTAACAATAACATTTTTTTCTCTTGCTAGCTCAGCAATTTTGATAGCAGCATTTTCTGCCATTTCCTTATTAATATATATAGTATCTAAACCTGCATTACTTTTTAAAGCCTCAATTACAGGATTTTTCCCTTCAATCTTTCTCATAAAATTCAATTTCCTTTCCGTTTCCTTTGTTTATTTGAATTATATTATACACGATTTTTTTATAAAATACTACATAATAATTAATAAGTTTTAGATATGAATTGACATTTCTAACAAAGAAAGACACAGATTACAAAACCTGTGTCTATAAAGTGCTTATATAACATTTACTTCTTCTACTTTTGATTTTTCATATATGATAACTGAAACAAAATATATAATTATAAATATTAGAAAAATGTTTCTTAAACTATAAGTGTTTATATTACATATGTTGACATTAGTGTTTAAAATATATTCTACACTTTTGTATGCAATCAATATGCTTGTGTTTATTAATAAGCTTATAAAAAATAAAATCCTTTTTCCTTTTTCAGATATGTTTTTAATTCTTAAGAATATATAACTTATTGATATTGCAATTATTAGTGCAATTCCAAGTGCAACTAAGTTTGGTATACCTATATATCTTGCAGAATGTCTTAAGGATGGCTCCATCCAAGGATTAGCAATTCTTATACTAACTTTAACTGTCATCACAACTATACTAAGCAAAAAATTAATTGCAAGGTTAAAAAATATATGTTTATTAAATTTATTTAAATACTCACGATATTTCATAAATAAAATCCACATTGCTATAAAATTAAATATTTCCACAAAAAACAATGTAGTGTTAGAAGTATATGTATATATGTTAAATCTTCTTAAGCCATTCAATATATCATAATCATTTACCCTTATTTTTCCCATCATATATAATACAAGCGACTGCACCATTAAAAATATTAATATTTGATAATATGGAGCTGATTTTAACTTTATAATTTCGTAATCAACCTGCTTTTGAAGCCTGAAAAATATATAAAAAACCAATTTTTATCAAATTTAAAATTATAATCCTCAATTAAATATTTATATGCTTCCTTATCATCTGGAATTTTACTTCCATTATTATTTATTCTTTCATCCTCATTATTTTGCTCCTGTTCTTCACTAGTTTGAATTTGTGGACTAAGCAATTCATCTATAGATATATTTAATATTTTTGATAATATTGGCAATAAAGCTACATCAGGATAACTCTCTCCTCTTTCCCATTTTGATACTGCTTTATCTGATACGTTCAGAAGATTAGCAAGCTCCTTTTGAGTCATATTTTTATTTTTACGTAATTTGGATATGATATAGCCTGTTTCAAGCGAACCCATATTTAGTCTCCTTTGCATATATTTTCTTAATATCTAATTTTATTATACACAACAAGGTCATTATTAGCAAGCTACTGTAATTTGAACTAATCAACTTTAAGTAGAATTTATAAAAATAGTCTGAAATTTCAATATAAATTAATTAATTTGACCATAGTAAGCAATTGTGATAAAATACTAAGAAAATGCAATATAAAATTTACTAACAGGAGATATATGATGCAATATGTTAATAAACTAATTTTTACTTCTGATGTTTTATCTAATCAAATGGCTTTAAACGAAATAAATACTTATATAAAAAATGTTAGCTTTGATTCCTGGATAGATGGAGGAGTTGGAGTTTTAAATCTACAAGATGAATTCATAGATGTAGCAAACATGTTTTTAAATAATAGAATTATATTTGTTAGACATATATGCCCAGCTAATTTTAAGTTTGAAATTAATAAGGATATAGAAGATATTAAGAAGTTAATTGAAAATAAAAGCTATATAACTGATAAATTAAATAATAATAAAACATTTTCTGTACAAACAAGATTAGTTAGTGACACAAGCTTTCTATATAAAGCAAGTGATATAAACAAGGAATTAGCAAATACACTAGAGCAGGATGGCTTTAAACTAGATGTTAAATCTCCAGAGCAGGTTATATCAATCTTTATTACTGAGAATTTAGCATATATTGGTGTTTCTTTAGTAAAGTATAACTTAAGTACCTGGTCTGGTGGTGAATATAAGTTTAGAAAAGATGAAAGCTTAATCAGTAGAGCTGAATTTAAATTATTAGAAGCAATAGATGTATTTAATCTTGATATAAGTAAGTATAAAAGCAGCTTAGATTTAGGAGCTGCACCTGGAGGTTGGACTAAGGTTTTATTAGCAAATGGTTTAAGGGTTGTAGCAGTTGACCCAGCCGAATTAAATCCAAACATAGCAAAAAATCCAAATGTAGAACACTTCAAGGGACTTGCTCAGGAATATTTAAAGAAAAACAATAAATTTGATGTTATAGTAAATGATATGAGAATGGATGTTAAGGAGTCAGTCGCACTTATGGGAATAGCATCAGAATATTTAAATCCTGATGGAATTGCAATTATGACATTAAAGCTACCAACAAAAAAGGTTCAAGCAATAGCAAACAATGCAATAGCTAAACTACAAGAGTGGTATGATATACAAGCCGCACGACAATTGTTCCATAACCGTTCTGAGGTAACAGTGGTGTTAAAGAAAAATTTATATTAAGTTTTATTATATATTAAAAAATAAAAAACAGTTCCTGCTTATTAACTCGCTTTACCTTGATTTTAATTGGTAGGTAAAGCTCGTTAGATGTGCGATAACTATTTTTTATTTTTTTATTTTTAAACAACAAAGAGCAAAGAAAAATAATATAAATTTTTCTTTGCCCTTTTGTTGTTGATGCATTATTTATATACCATTTTTAAAATTTCATCGAACAGAAATGATATTCTTTCATTCTCATTTTTTAGATATAGATACCCAAACAAGCACTCAAAGCCTGTTGCATATCTATAATCTATCATCTCTTGATTTTTAGGTGCAGAGGTTACCTTTGTATTTCTACCTCTTTTAACTATTTTTCTTTCTTCCTCTGTTAGTATAGGATCAAGCTGCTTTACAAACCTTGCTTGTGAAGCGGCTTTTACAAACTTTATAGCTTCCTTATGCATGATGTTAACATTATAATCAAAGCTTTTAACTATATAAGCCCTTACTAACATCTCATACACAGCATCACCGACAAAAGCAAGCTGTGCGGGTGAGTGTAGTCCTACCTTACTTTGAGCTTCAGTTTGTAAGGCTACATCACTTTCATCCTCATTGTTTAATATATTAAATTCACTCATTTTTAGATTTTGCTCCAAACAACACCTTCTCTTGTGTCCTTTATCTGTATACCCTTACTTAATAGCTCATTTCTTATTTCATCAGCTAATTTAAAGTCCTTATTTTTCTTTGCTTCTGTTCTCTTTTGTATTAATTCTTCTATTTCCTTAACATCTACAGAATCTATGTTTAATGAAGAAGCTGTATCATCTGTTAAAAGTCCTAAGGACAATACCTTTTCAAATTCCTCTACAAGATATAGCTTTTCAGCTTCGTTTAAATCATCTGCTTTTAATACATCATATAATACAGTTATTGCATTTGCAGTATTTAAGTCATCAGATATGCAATTGATAAATAATATTTTATATTTATTTGCATTATCAGTAAGAGCTTGCTCATTATTGTTTAAAGATACTGCACTCTTAATAGCTTTAACTCTATTTTTTAGCTTATTATATGCATTTTCTGCTTGTTTTAATGAATCAAATGAGAATGCAAGCTGCTTTCTATAATGTGAGTTAAGTACATAATATCTATAGACTAGTGGATTAAATCCATTTTTCTCAAGAACACTTACCGTCAAAAACTCACCCTTTGATTTACTCATCTTGCCACCGTCGTTTTCAATTAAAAACTCAGAGTGCCACCAGTAATTAACCCATTTTTGTCCAGTGTAGCTTTCTGTTTGAGCTATCTCATTAGTATGGTGAACAGGAATATGGTCAACACCTCCACAGTGTATATCCATTTGGTTTCCAAGATTTTTAAGAGATATAACAGAACACTCTATATGCCATCCTGGATAACCTACTCCCCAAGGAGAATCCCACTTCATAGCTTGATTTTCAAATTTTGACTTAGTAAACCACAAAACAAAGTCTTGAGGATTTCTCTTGTGTATGTCTTCTGTTACATCATCTCGTGTAGCTACCTGTAAATCCTCTAGCTTCATACCTGAAAGCTTTGTGTAATCCTCTTTCTTTGATATATCAAAGTAAACATTACCATTTTCAAAGTATGTAAAGCCTTTCTCTTCTAAACCTTTGATAAATTTTATATATTCATCTATATAATCAGTTGCCTTTGCAATAATTGCAGGCTTTTTAATGTTTAGCTTCTTACAATCTTCAAAAAATGCATCCGTATAAAACTGTGCTATTTCCCAAACAGTCTTATTTTCTCTTAATGCACCCTTTAGCATCTTGTCTTCGCCATCATCTGCATCAGACTCTAAATGTCCAACGTCAGTTATATTCATAACTCTTTTGACTTCATATCCAAGATACTCTAATGTTTTTTGAAGTATATCCTCTTGTATATATGTTCTCAAATTGCCTATATGAGCGTAGTTGTACACTGTAGGTCCACAGGTATACATTTTAACCTTGCCTTCTTCTATAGGCACAAATTCTTCAATTTTTCTTGTTAATGAGTTATATAAATACAAATGTCCTCCTCCTTTATAATCTAGTAACCAAATCTTTTAATCTATTTAAAGTAGTATTCTTACCAAGTGCAATCAATATTTTGCCCATATCAGGTCCATGCTGTTGTCCTGTAACAGCACATCTAACTGGCATAAATAGATTCTTACCCTTTGCTCCTGTTTTATCCTTTAATACATTAAATATATTTGCTGCAAATGCTTCATCGATTTCATCTATTGCTTCTAGCTCAGCAATAAAAGCCTCTAATAAGCCCTTTACATGCTCAGCCTTTACTATTTCCTCAGCCTCTGGAGTTTCAAAAGTAACCACATCACCAAAGAATATATTCATGTGTTCAACTATCTCGCTAACATAATTCAATCTTTCTTTTAAAGCATCAGTTACTAAAACTATCCAATCAAATTTTTCCTTTGCTTCTTCTTCTGACATAAGTCCAGCTTTTACTATACTTGGTACTGCAATTTCTGCAATTCTTCTAGCATCAGCTTGCTTAATATAATGGTTATTAACATAGTTTAGCTTATCTATATCAAATATACCACCAGTCTTTGATACTCCATCAAAGTCAAAATCTCTAATAAGCTCATCCATAGTTAATAATTCCTTATTATCCTTAGGACTCCAGCCTACCAATGCCAAGTAGTTACATAATGCTTCTGGTAAATATCCCTTTTCTTTAAAAATAGAGGTTGATACATCCCCTTGACGCTTAGATAATTTTTTTCTATCCTTTCCAAGAACAACTGGCAAATGAACATATTGTGGCATTTCAAATCCAAAATAATCATAAAGTAGCTTTTGCTTTGGTGTAGAAGTTAACCACTCTTCACCTCTAACAGCATGAGTTATGCCCATCAAATGGTCATCTATTACAACTGCAAAATGATATGTTGGGAATCCATCTGACTTAATTAAAACTTGATCATCGACCTCTGATGAATTGATTGTTATAGTTCCTTTAACTGGATCAGTCCAAGTGATATCTTGATTTTCTGGCACCTTAAGTCTTATTACATGCTCCTCACCATTTGCGAGTCTTCTTTCAACCTCTTCCTTAGATAAGCTTTGACAATGCTTATCATACATAGGTGTTTTACCTTCTGCACTAAGCTTTTCTCTAACCTCATCTAATCTTTCCTTAGAACAGAAACAGTAATATGCATATCCTTTATCTAAAAGAATTTGTATGTATTTTTTATATATATCAAGTCTTTCTGATTGGATATATGGGCCGAAATCACCCTTTTGTACTAATTTTCCATTTTCAATGAATACACCCTCATCATGAACAACTCCTGCCCAAGTTAGTGATTCAATTAAATTTTCAATTGCACCTTCTACATATCTTGTTTGATCTGTATCTTCAATTCTTAATATATATTTTCCACCACGTCCCTTTGCATATAAATAATCATATAAAGCAGTTCTTAAACCACCTAAATGCAAATATCCTGTAGGACTTGGAGCAAATCTTAATCTAACGCTCATATTTTCCTCCTAATATCTATGTTAATATAATATCGTCAATATATTATATAATTAACAAAATTTATCTAAATTATCAATATATTATATAATAATTTATATGTGCTAGCAACTATTTTTTTAAGTGGTAATAAAAAACCTATTACTTAATAAAAAGTAATAGGTTTTTATGAATTGGTCATCCAATTTTATATTTCTCCTGTTAATTCCTCTGATGCTTCATTAGATTTACATTTAGGTATTGTAACAATTGCTTTAAATAAATCTCCATCTATTTCTAGATTTAAGCTTCCCTTTTGCATTTCCATTAGATCCTTAGCTATAGCTAAACCTAATCCACTTCCTTCACTATTTCTTGATTCATCAGCTCTTTTAAATCTTTCCATTAGCTCATCAACCGGTACATTTAGCTCATAAGAGGATATGTTTTTAATAATTAAAGAAATTTTATTTAAGTCATCATTGTTAATAAGATCAATATAAACCCTTGATCCCTTCAAAGCATATTTAAACACATTTGAAAGTAGATTTTCTATAACTCTCCATAATAATCTGCCATCAGCTAATACAAACACTTTCTCTTCTGGTAAGTTTATTTTAAAATGAAGTCCTGATTTTTCTATCTTATCATCTAGTTCTGCTAGACCTTGTTGAATTAATGAAAAGACATCGATTCTTTCAAGATTTATTGGCATATCTCCACTTGAAGCCTTAGCTGCCTCAAATAAATCCTCAGTTAACACTTTAAGTCTTTGTGATTTTTGCTCTAATATTTCAAGATATTTAGAAGCATTTTCAGAATTCATACCTTCTTTTTTCAACAAATCAACATAATTAATAATTGAAGTCAATGGAGTTTTAATATCATGGGAAACATTAGATATTAATTCGGATTTCATTCTTTGACTCTTTATTTCATTTCTAACAGCCTTATCAAGTCCTTCTGCAACACTGTTAATATCATTAGCAAGCAGCGCTAATTCACCTTTGCCAGTAATTGAAGCTGCAATAGAATTTTCTAAATCCCCATTTTTTATATTCTTTACGACTTGCTTAATCAAGTTAAATTTCTTCACATAAATGTATATTAGATATACAGCTGAGATAAATAGTACAAATACCAATGGTGGATATACATATGCTAAAATAATAAAAGCAAAGGTATATAAGCAAAGTATAAACATTGACTTTATCATTAATGGCCCGCTTAAAAACAAATCTATGATAAATCTGTAAATGTTTTTAAATATCTTATATATAAATGACAACACAATATATATCAGTGAATGCTTAACAAATGTTTTATTCTTAATATGTCTAAAAAGTGATAAAACAAAAACCAGCAATATACTAGATGTAAATAATGCTAATAAAATTGAAGGAATCTTTTGATAATTATAGATGTATGGATCGTTTATAAAATATCTTAATCCAACAATAAAAGTAACAAATGTAATTATCAAGTTAATATCAGTAAATAACAGTTTATCAATAATGCTTAAATGTATTTCATCATCTGTGCTTTTCCTTCCAGTTACAAGTACTAGATAAATAAAAGAAATTAACATCCCTATTAATGAGGAAATTATAATCTTTGATACTTCAAGTATTGCTTGCCTATCCTTATTCCACTGATTTGTGATAGCTTCTATTAGCTTATCAGATAGTCCTACATTAATTTTATATCTGAAGCCTGCTGGATTACCACCTGTATAATCAAAGGTAAATGAGCTTACATGTGAACGAAGCTTTGTGGTATCAGGACTTAAGCTAATTTCCTCACCTTCAATAATTACATAGCTTTGTAAAGCCTTAAAATCCTTTATACTCATAGTAGTATTACTAACTGAAACTATTCCATCAGTAGCACTAAAGTAAATTCCCTGATTAGCTTTAAAATATTCTAATGCATAATTATATTGACTAGGATGTCCATACCAATCTAATGCAGTTATTATATTTCTGATAGATCTATCATATATTTTAGTAAGCTCTTCACTATCAAAGAAATCCTTATATATTATAGACTCATAATATTTAATACCCTTAAGATTAAATATTGATGTTGCAACTCCAAATACACATAAAATTATAAGAATAAATGCTATAATCTTAATAAATATATTTCTACTAAATTTTTTCAAGCTTGTAACCAATGCCCCACACCACCTTTAAATATTTTGGTTTTTTTGGATCTATTTCTATCTTTTCTCTTATTCTTCGAATATGAACAGCTACAGTATTATCTGCTCCATATGAAAATTCATTCCAAACACTTTCGTATATATTATCTATAGAAAAAACCTTTCCCATGTTTGAAATAAGTAACAATAGAATTTTATACTCTACTGGTGTAAGCTTCACAAGCTCTCCATCTACTGTTACTTCCTTTTTTTCATCATCTACTACAAGTCCTCCGGTTTTAAACACATTTTGCTTTGGAACAAAGTTGCCAAGCGTAGTATATCTTCTTAGCTGAGATTTAACCCTAGCTATAAGCTCCAAAGGATTAAATGGCTTTGTAACATAATCATCAGCACCCATATTAAGACCTAAGATTTTATCTGTATCCTCAGATTTTGCTGAAAGCATTAATACTGGAACATTATAAGTCTCTCGTATCTTTGATGTTGCCTTTATTCCATCCATTTCAGGCATCATAATATCCATAATTACAAGATGTACTTCATTTTCCTTCATAAGCTCAATGGCTTGTCTACCATTATAAGCTTTGATTATATTATAGCCTTCATTTGTAAGATAGATGTCTATTGCTTCTACAATTTCCTTTTCATCATCACAAATGAGTATGTTCATTATGTATCTACATCCTTTCTATAAATCTCGAGAGTGTTTTAATAGTAATACTAAATTAATATGTATTAATAAAAAAATTTGGGGAATTTTATAAAACTTTTTATTTTATTATACTATAAAACACTCTCCAAAACATAGAAAAATTATAAAATAAATTTATTAAGAAAAAAGTAGTATAATTCTTAAGATTTTATGAACTTTTCTCATAACAAAAAAGGCGAAGTTTGACTTCGCCTTTTAATATTACTAATTATCTGCTATTCTTCTTGATTGTTGTATAATACAACAGTATTTCTAGATAAGTCTTTAGCCTTATACATAGCATCATCTGCTTTTTTTACACAAGACATAAAGTCATTATCACAATCTTCAACCTCGTATATACCTATACTTATTGTTATATTAATCTTAGCTCCCTTGCTAAGAGTAAATTTTTTATTTTCTACAAGACCTCGTATTTTCTCTGTTAAATGCTTAGCTCCATCTCTGTTTGTGTTGGTCATTACTAACAGAAACTCATCTCCACCATTTCTACCAGCATAGTCAGTCTTTCTGATATTTCTAGAAATCAATTCTGCTAATGATCTTAATACTATATCACCTTCAACATGGCCATAAGTATCATTTACATTTTTAAATCTATCAATATCAATCATTGCTACTGTCATTTTCTGACCAGTCTTTTTAAATACATTAAATCCTTCTTCTCCAAATTTAAATATTTCACGTCTACTATATAGACCTGTTAAATTATCATATATAGCAATTCTCTCCATATTCTTATATACTATTGAATTATGAATAGCTATAGATACATAGTTACTTAAAATCTTTAATGTATTTAATTCATTTTGAGAATAAACACCTTTATCATGAGCTTGTACTGTCATTAGTCCTATTATTTTATCCTTTAAAATCATAGGAGTAAATAAATATGATAAATAAAGTGCATCATGACGATTAATATCAGGATATTCTTCTACCTTGTCAATACCAAGATATTTTTTATAATCTTCATAGAAGTTTTTAATTAAAATATCATCTCTATTATTTATACAATAGCTAGCAAATGTAACCCTTTTATCAAGCTTATATGGGTCTCTTTGCGCTAGCTTTCCATCATCATCAATATATTTATAAACAATTTCATTTGTTTCTTCATCATAAAGAGCTATACTAAATGCATCCACCTTCATAAACTTATGTATTTTCTCTGATATAACTCTAAGTATAACATTTTCATCTAATGTTGAAATAATTTCCTTACCTATAGATGCAAGTAGCTCAGTTTTGTCATATAGTATTTTATACAAGCTGGCTTCTCTTTCACTATAGCTTGTAGCTAATTTAGCCATCCACTGACTACTATGATAATTATATAATTTCTTATCAATATATGTAAACTTTTCTAAGCACGCTAATGATTCTGCTAGTAAATTTCTTTCCTTATATATTGAATATAACTTATGATAGCAATATCTCAGAAGCTGATAAAATTGATAATTCTCAGCAGTTTCTAAAATCTGATTATACTTTTCAATAGCTTCATCTACTCTATTTTGCTCCATAAGCATATCTGCCCATTTTACTGCAGCATTGCATAATTCAAAATATTGATTATATTTAACAGCTAAATTATATGATTCTTCAAATAGTGCCTCTGCTTTTTCATAGTCTTTAAGCTTTGAATAAGCCATAGCTTCAATCTTTTTAGTTTCACTTATATATGTAAATGGATTAATTTCTTTAAATATCTTATATGTTTTTGCTATTTCAACGAGTGCTTCCTTTGCATCGCCTAAGTGTATTTCTATTTCAGCTAAAGCTTGTGAATAAATGATTTGACTTTCTTTTTCTAATTTTAAGCCCTTAACTCTTATATAATTGAGTATATCCTTAGCTTTTTGATATTCATCAAGCTGAGAATATCCTATAGCTAAGTTTAACATTAAAGCTAAAAGCATATCATCATCATTTAAGCTTTCAGCGATTTCAACACCCTTTAATCCCCATTCATTAGATAGCTCAATTTGTCCTACCTGAGAGTATACAGACATTAATAGATTGCATAAACGAGCTAATCCCCTTTTACCTATTTCATCAGAATATTTCTCTATTACATTACAAGCCTCTAATGCTACCTTAATAGCTTCATCATATTTTGCTAAATCAAAACAATACCATCCATAATAGTTATCTAGCAAGGCTTTGGCTTTATTCAAATTATGCTCTTTAACAAATGATAAAGTTGTATTAAGCATTTTGCCAGCTGCATCTATATCCTGACGAATCGTTTTCGCAATCATTTCATTAAAGAAGGTTATATTATCTTCATTTTTTAGCAGCATATCAAATTGCTCTTTATATTTTGCATAGAAATCCATATATCTCCCCGACTTTCTACATATTATTATAAGAATTATACATTTTTTACATCATGGTGTCAATAAAAATAACACAAAAAAATCATTATTAATTAGAATTTTATCATATTTTATTGCTAATTTTAGAAATTAAGTCGAAAAAGCGATATAAAATTTGTTTTTATATAGAATTTTCCTTGATTATTCAATTATTTATAACTTTACAATGTAATAAAAAATAATTCTTTATATATCTGCTTTATTTTGTTATAATATCGCTATATTCATAGAAGTAAAGAGGTAAGTGTATTGATAAATTTTTTAATAAAGTTATTTATTCCTAATTTCGAGGATATAAAAAGCTCAAAGGTAAGAGAAAATTACGGAAGGTTTAGTAGCATACTAGGTATTATTTGCAATGCTTTATTAAGTAGCAGCAAAATTCTAGTTGGTCTAATTTTCAGCAGTGTTTCTATTGTTGCTGATGGTATAAACAACTTATCCGATGCTGCATCATCAATTGTAACATTAATCGGATTTAAATTAGCAAGTAAGCCCGCAGACAAGGATCATCCTTTTGGGCATGCACGTATAGAATATATAGCAGGACTTATTGTTTCATTTATAATACTTATGCTAGGTATTGAGCTAATTAAATCATCCTTTGCGAAGATAATATCTCCAGAGCAATTAGAATTTAGTATTCTGATGATTATTGTTCTGATATTTTCAATATTAGTTAAGCTTTTCATGTATTTAGTAAATATGAAGCTTGCAAAAAAAATATCCTCAGCAACTATAATGGCAACTGCAAAGGATAGCTTAAATGACGTAATCGCAACATCAGCAGTATTAGCTTCTTTAATCATATCAAAGCTATTTAGTATACAGCTAGATGGTTACATAGGAATTCTTGTTGCTGGATTTGTTTTATATTCCGGTTGGGATATATTAAAGGATATACTTAATCCATTACTTGGAGAACCACCTAGCAAGGAACTAATAGATGAAATTGTTAAAAGAATAATGTCATATGAAGGTGTTTTAAATATACACGATCTAGTTGTTCATAACTATGGTGCTAATAAATACTTTGCTACAGTTCATGTAGAGGTTTCTTATAAAGATGATATACTTGAAAGCCATGATATGATAGATAATATTGAAAGAGATATTTTCAGAGAAATGGGAATAAATTTAGTTGTACATTTAGATCCTGTTATTACCGATGATGAGGAGACAAATACAATTAAAAAGGAAGTAATAGATATTGTTGAAAGATTAGGTGAGGACTTTTCAATACATGATTTTAGATTGGTAAAAGGCTCTACACATACAAATATAATCTTTGATGTAGTAGCACCAACAGAGTGTAAAATACAGGCTAAAGAGCTAATAAGTACTATATCTGATGAAATAAAAAAATTAAATGAAACATATTACCCAATAGTAGTAATAGATTATAACTATAATAATACAAAGCAATAAAAGGTTGTGCAAATTGCACAATCTTTTTTTATTATTTAAGTTAGCAAAAAAGTATATAAATCATAAAATATAATAATATTTCGATTAATAAGCTAGAAAGTATATGAAAGAAGGTAAGTATGAAAAAGTTATCTGAAGCAAATATTGGTGATATTATTACTATAGTAAAAAATGATGCAAATAGCTCTCTTAGAGAAAGGTTACTTGCATTAGGACTAACCACAGGAGCAAAGGTTGAAGTATTAAGAAAAGGTCCAAAAAATAACTTAACCGTATATAGAATTCGTGGTGCAATGATAGCTCTAAGAAATGAAGAGACTAATAATATTATTTGCAGTTAATTTTTTGGAGGGGGTAATTAGGATTTGAATGAAATTAAAGATAATGAAGATTATTATATTAAAAAAGAAAATAATGAATATGTCATAGCCTTAGCTGGCAATCCAAACACAGGAAAAAGCACTGTTTTTAATTATCTGACTGGATTAAAGCAGCATACAGGCAATTGGTCTGGTAAAACAGTAGCAAATGCACAGGGTGAATTTTCATATAATAATAAGTCCTATATTTTAGTAGACCTCCCAGGAACATATTCTTTATTCACATCTTCAAAGGATGAAGAGGTTGCAAGAGATTTCATATGCTATGGAAACCATGATGCAGTAGTTGTTGTAACAGATGCAGTGTGCTTGGAACGAAATCTTAATCTAGTGTTCCAAATAATGGAGCTTACAGATAATGTAATTTTATGTGTAAATTTAATAGATGAAGCTAAGAAAAAGAATATTCATATAAATAAGGATTTATTGGAAGAGGAGCTTGGTATACCTGTTGTATTTACTGCTGCAAGAACTGGACTTGGTATGGATGAGCTATTAATTCAAATAGAGCAGCTTGTATTAAAAGGAAGCTTAAACAAACCTAATAAGGATATAAATAGATATCAAGACTTAGTAAATAAAGCTAGTGAAAATAGAGAAGAAATTTACAAAAAAAACTATGAAAGGGCTAGAGAAATCAAAGAAAAATGCGTAGAAGAGGATTACTCAAAGCTATATCATGATAAAAAAATAGATGATATAATAACATCAAAAATATTTGGAATACCAATAATGTTAACAATGCTTGGTATTATTTTATGGATAACTATTCAAGGAGCAAATTATCCATCACAGCTGTTAGCAAAAGTTTTATTTAATTTTGAAGATGTATTAACAAACCTATGTTTTAAATATAACATACCTAATTTTATACACGGCATCCTTGTTTTAGGTGTATATAGGACTCTGGCATGGGTTGTTTCTGTTATGCTTCCTCCAATGGCAATATTTTTTCCATTGTTTACTCTCTTGGAGGATTTAGGATATTTGCCTAGAGTTGCTTTCAATTTAGACCATCTATTTAAAAAAGCCTGTGCTCATGGGAAAATGTGTTTAAGCATGTGTATGGGACTAGGCTGCAATGCTGCAGGTGTTATAGGCTGTAGAATTATTGACTCTCCAAGAGAAAAGATGATTGCCATACTAACAAATAATTTTATACCTTGTAATGGCAGATTCCCAACACTAATCACAATTTCAGCAATATTTTTTGCTATTAGCTCCTATGGAGCATTAAATAGTCTAATTCCTGCAATATCAGTTAGCTTGATGATTATACTTGGAATTGTTATAAGCCTATTAGTATCCTATTTTTTATCAAAGACAATTTTAAAAGGTATATCCTCTACATTTTCACTAGAGCTACCACCCTATAGGGTTCCTAAGATAGGTAGAGTGCTATATTCATCTATTATTGATAGGACAATATTTGTTCTTTCAAGAGCAGTTGTTATAGCCGCTCCAGCTGGTGCAATTATATGGCTTATATCAAACATAAACATACAAGGAACTAATATAATAAATGTTATTGCTAATTTCTTAGACCCATTTGCTAAGCTTATAGGACTTGATGGTTTTATTCTAATGGCATTTATTATAGGAATCCCAGCTAATGAGATAGTACTGCCTGTTCTATTAATGTCATATCTATCAACTGGTAAGCTAATAGAATTTGATGATATTAATGGACTTAAAACTATTTTAATTGACAATGGCTGGACCTATCTAACTGCTTTAAACACCATGCTATTTAGCCTGTTACACTGGCCATGCTCAACTACTCTATTAACTATAAAAAAAGAAACTGGAAG
>JBPOHM010000379.1:0-11376 GCA_052035585.1 Bacillota bacterium | reverse complement strand
TGACATTGATTATATATCATGCTTTAAAATAAAGTAATCTATATTTACTCTTTAAAACCTTGCATAAGTGAATTGATTTGCACAAGGTTTATAATAATTAGATATGCTATACTTTGATAAAAAGAGGAGAGATACGAAATAATTGGCACGAGCTTATGAACCAAGCTATAAACTTTATAGAGGATAATATACTTGAGGATATTGATTTTGATAAGGTATCTTCGATTGTTGGACAATCAGCAATAAATTTTCAATGTACATTTTCTATAGTAACTAATATTTCAATATACGAATATATACGTAGAAGACGTATAACATTAGCAACCTTTGATCTACAAAATAGCAATGCTAAAGTTATTGATATTGCATTAAAATATGGTTATGAATCACCAGAGGCCTTTACACGTGCATTTAAAGAGATTAATGGTGTATCACCTTCAAAAGCTCGTAAAGAAGGAATAGAGCTAAAATCATTTCCTCGTATCACTTTCCTACTTTCTATTAAAGGAGGAATAGCAATGGATTATAGAATTGAAAGTAAAGAGGCCTTTTCTGTATATGGAATCGAAGGAATCTTCACTACAGAAAACGGTAGGAATTTAAAGGATATTCCAGAGTTTTGGTCAAAATGTGAGAAAAGTGGTCAGCTTGATAAGCTCAATGCTTCTACAAATGGATTAAAGGGTGTTCACTCAATTTGTAGCTATAAGCAATTAGAAAGCAATACATTTCCTTATATGTTATTTGTTTTTAAAACAGAAAATAGTAATATAGATGGATATACACAGGTTGATGTTCCTGCATCTACATGGGCTATCTTTAAATCTGAGAAGTACAAGGATACGGAATCAACACCAAGGGTTATACAGGACCTTGTAAAACGTGTATATACAGACTGGCTACCAACAGCAAATTATAACAAGGTTGATGGTTATGACATGGAGCTTTATTTACAAGACAAGGATGAAATGTATTATTGCGAAACATGGATTAGAGTTACACCAAAATAGTAAGGAGCTATGAAATGGAGTTTGAAAAAATAATAAAAAATAGAAGAAGCATAAGAAAATTTAAAAATAAAGAAGTTGAAGTTGAAAAAATAATGAGCTTATTAGAATGTGCTAGATTATGTCAATCAGCTAAAAATAAGCAACCTTGGCTCTTTATGATTTACACCTGGTTTCTGCAATTGCTGTAGGCTACCCTGATGAGTTCCCAGCACAAAGACCAAGAAAAGCTTTAGAAGAAATTATTATTTAAAATTAAAGGGTTTAGCTCTATTAGAAGTTTAGTTTTCTATTGAGATAAACCCTTTTTGTTTTATATTCTAGCTTCTCCAAGTCTTATAGCTTCATCTGCCACTGCCTTTGCAACTACCTCTACAACCTTAGGATTAAATGGATCTGGAAGTATATAGTCTGCTGCTAGCTCATCGTCCTTTATTACTGCTGCAATAGCTCTAGCTGCAGCCTCCTTCATACTATCTGTAATAGCCTTTGATCTTACTGATAATGCACCTTTAAATATTCCTGGGAATACCAGTACATTGTTTACTTGATTAGGAAAATCACTTCTACCAGTTGCAACAACAGCCGCCCCACCTTTTTTAGCAATGTCTGGCATAATTTCTGGTATTGGATTTGCCATCGCAAATACAATAGGATCCTTTGCCATTGAACTAAGCATTTCAGCGCTTACTAAATCCGGCTTTGATACCCCTACAAATACATCTGCTCCTTTCATTGCATCTGCAAGTGTTCCTATTAATTTATTTTTATTAGTATGCTTTGCCATTTCTTGCTGTGCAGGATTATTGTATGGGGCATCTTCATATATCGTACCCTTACTTCCACATAAAATTATTTCCCCAAAGCCCATTTGTAAAATTAGCTTTGCAATTGAAATTCCTGCAGCTCCAGCACCATTTATTACAATTTTAAGCTCCCCTATTTTTCTATTTGTAACCTTAATAGCATTGATAAGTCCAGCAGCTGTAACAATCGCAGTTCCATGCTGGTCATCATGAAATACGGGTATATCACATATTCTTTTTAGCTCTTCTTCAATTTCAAAGCATCTAGGAGCTGATATATCCTCTAGATTAATACCACCAAAGCTTTTTGAAATGTTTGCTATTGTTTCAATAATTGTCTTTGTATCCTTTGAATCTACACATATTGGGATTGCATCAATTCCTGCAAACCTTTTAAATAATGCGCATTTTCCTTCCATTACTGGCATTGCTGCACTTGGACCTATATCTCCTAAGCCTAAAACAGCTGTTCCATCAGTTATTACAGCAACCAAATTTCCTTTTCTTGTATATTCATAAGCAAGCATTTCATCTTTAGCAATTTCTAAGCATGGCTCTGCAACTCCAGGAGTATATGCTATTGCAAGCTCTTCCTTATTATTAATTGGTGCTCGAGTGATAACCTCTATCTTACCTTGCCACTCTGTATGCTTTTTTAAAGCTAATTCTCTTTTATCCATACCTTTGCTCCTTTCAGGCTATTATACTTCCTATTAGCTATACCCATTTATATCTTTGGCTAACAAATAACTATGTTAATTATACCACAATTAATATATTGGATAAATATATTTTTAAATCCTTATAATGCCAATAAAATTCTTTTTAATAACGAGTAGATAATATAAAGCTATTGTGATAGAATAAGCTTAATAAAATAAATATAAAGAGGTTCATATGATTTACCTATTACAATTTTGTATTATATTGATTATATGCTTTGTTGGTGAGATTCTTCATGCATTTATACCCTTACCAATCCCAGCAAGTATATATGGTCTAGTATTAATGTTTATGCTACTAGCATTTAAAATAATTAAGCTTGAGAAGATAGAAAAAACAGCAGATTTTCTATTGCAAATTATGCCTTTAATGTTTGTACCTCCAGCTGTAGGTATAATATCTGTTTGGGCAGATTTAAAGAATATTTTAATACCATTTATCCTAATAATCATTATAACGACGATTATTGTAATGGTATTTACAGGAAAGGCAACAGAGTTTGTAATTAAGCACGATAGGAGAAAAAATAATGAAAGAGATAATTCTTAATTCAATGTATTTTGGAATAGCATTAAGTATTCTTACATATTTTATTGCATCAAAGATTAGAGCTAAGACAGGACTTGAGTTTCTAAATCCTTTATTTCTTACAATTGTTTTAATTATAATATTTTTAGTTAGCTTTAAAATAGAATATGAAGCATATAACTCAAGTGCTAAATACTTAAGCTACCTACTTACTCCTGCTACAGTTTGTTTAGCAGTTCCATTGTATAAGCAGCTTAATCTTTTAAGAAAAAATATAAAGGCAGTAATAATTGGTATAACGGTTGGTGTAATTACAAGTCTTGGTAGTATATTTTTATTATCATTTTTATTTGGCTTAAATCACGCACAATACATTAGCCTTCTACCTAAATCTGTAACTACTGCAATAGGTGTTGGCATATCAGAGGAGTTAGGAGGAATTCCTTCTATTACTATTGCAGCAATTGTTCTAACAGGTAATCTAGGAAATCTTTTGGCAGAGTGGATATGCAAATTATTTAAGATTAAAGAGCCTATAGCTGTTGGCTTAGCTATAGGAACATCATCACATGCTTTAGGAACTACAAAGGCACTTGAAATTGGAGAAATTGAAGGGGCAATGAGCAGCTTGTCTATTGCTGTAGCTGGCCTTCTAACCGTTGTATTTGCATCGATATTTGCAATGCTCATATAAAAATAAAGCTTTGAATTCTAGTTAGAATTCAAAGCTTTATTTTTCATAATGGCTTTATCATATTTTTTGGATTTACAGCCTTATCAAATTCTTCTTCTGACATAAGCTTTAGTAAAATCGTGTTCTATTCTATATTCCATGATATATTTTCCTTTATTAATTATTTACAATCACAATTATATGTTGCCAAAATTATACAGCCAATCTTTTATTAGGGCTAATTATTTATGTAAAAATAAAACAGTATATGATATAATATTTATCAAATACTAATTCTGGAGGTAAATATGGATAGAAATTATGAAAATGCAAAAGAAATACTTAATCAAATGAAGGAAAGATATTCTTGTCGTGCCTTTTCTGATAAGAAAATCCCAGAGGATGTACTAAAAGACATTATAGAGGTTGGACTTAGAGCTGCTTCTGGTGGTAATCTACAGCCATATTCAATAATCGTAGTTAAGGATGAAGATAATAAAAAGCTTTTGTACGAAGCTTGTGGTGATCAAAAATTTATATTTGATGCTGCTGTAAATTTAGTATTTCTAATGGACTGGCATAAATACGATATATACACAAAGCAAAAAAATGCTCCATTTATAGCATACAAATCTTTCTTCCATTTTTTAATAGCAATGGAAGATATAATATGTACAGCACAAAGTATTGAAACTGCTGCATTTTTATCTGGAATAGGTTCATGCTATGTTGGAAGCATAATAGGAGGCTCATCCTTGATAAAGGAACAATTAAATTTACCTGATAAAACCTATCCTGTATTAATATTGTCACTTGGCTATCCTAAAAATAATCCTCCTGCAAAAATTAAAAAGCTTAGCTACGATACTATGGTATTTGATGAAAAGTATAAAGACTTTACAGATGAGGATATTTTTAAGGCATATGAAGAAAAATATGATGGTAGAATTACTAATTTACCTCAGCAAGAGCCATATAGGTCTGAAAGTATCGAGACATTCAAAAATGCCCTATTAACTACATATTCTGAAGCTGAAGCAGATGAAATACTTAAAAAAGCAGTTGAAGATGGTTTTATAAATGAAACTCAAAGAAGATTTGGTCTTCATTATGCTTCACATGAGTTATTAAAGTATAGTATAGAAGCTTTTAATGATTTTGTTAAAATGGGAATTATTCCTTTAGATAAATAATTAAGAAAGAAGTTAGAATATGGATGATTTAATTAATAAATTAAAGGAGATAATTAAGAACAGTAATAATATAGTCTTCTTTGGTGGAGCTGGAGTTTCAACCGAGAGCAATATACCTGATTTTCGCTCAGAATCAGGCTTATATAATGCTGTTACAAACTATGGCTATGCACCAGAGCAAATGTTAAGTCGTACATTCTTCGAAAGGCATACTGATGTTTTTTATAAATATTATAAGGACAATATGCTTTATCTTGATGCTAAGCCAAATGATGCTCATTATGCTTTAGCAAAGCTAGAGCACGATGGTAAATTAAAGGCTGTTATTACTCAAAACATAGATGGCTTACATCCGCTCGCCGGAAGTAAAAATGTAATAGAGCTGCATGGAAGTGTTCATAGAAATTATTGTAGAAAATGTGGAGCATCTTATAATGCTGATTATATTAAAAATTCAGATGGTATCACAAAATGTAAGTGTGGTGGAACAGTAAAGCCAGATGTAGTCTTATATGAAGAAGGCCTAGACAGTGATTGTATTGATAAAGCCATAGACTATATAAGTAATGCAGAGGTTCTTATAATAGGCGGAACATCCTTATCTGTTTATCCTGCTGCATCCTTTATAACCTACTTTAGAGGAGATAAGCTAGTTTTAATAAATAAAAGCTCTACACCTTATGACAGAAAGGCATCTCTAGTTATTAATCAACCTATCGGCGAGGTTCTTAAAGAGACATGTGAGCTATAATATAAAACAAAAAGTCCTTATTAGATAATTATATCTATAAGGACTTTATTATTAATCATGTTTAATTTAAAATTGTGTACATATCCTTTGCGTCGTCTTTCATTACATGCTCTGTGAGCTTTTCAACTCTAATTTTCATTGGATTTGTACCAAAAACTATTTCTATTTCATCTCCAACTACAAGCTCTGTACCTGCCTTAGCAATCTTGCCATTAACAAATACACGACCTTGGTCGCAAGCCTCCTTAGCAATAGTTCTTCTTTTTATAACTCTTGCATTTTTAAGAAATTTGTCTATTCTCATAAGTTCCTCCAATACATCATTAAATGATGCTATGAACTACATTCATTCTTTAATTATCAAGATTTTGCAATTTCTCAGCCTGATCTGATGTTATTAAACCATCTATCATTTCTGTTAAATCACCATCTATAAAACTATCAAGCTTATATAAAGTCAAACCGATTCTATGATCTGTTACTCTTCCCTGTGGGAAATTGTATGTTCTTATTCTTTCACTTCTGTCTCCAGAGCCTACTTGACTTTTTCTCGCTGATGCTATTTCATCATGCTGCTCTTGTTGGTATTTATCATACAATCTTGCCTTCAATACCTTCATAGCTTTATCTCTATTTTTAAGCTGTGATTTCTCATCTTGGCATGATATAACTATACCAGTTGGAATGTGTGTAAGTCTAACTGCTGAGTCAGTTGTATTTACGCACTGTCCTCCGTTACCTGATGCTCTAAACACATCTATCTTTATATCATTTGGATTTATTTCAACTTCAACATCATCAACCTCTGGAAGCACTGCAACTGTAGCAGATGATGTATGAATTCTACCACTTGACTCAGTATCTGGAACTCTTTGAACTCTGTGAACTCCACTTTCGTACTTAAGCTTTGAATAAGCACCATTTCCTTTTATAGCAAAAATAACTTCCTTAATAATTCCCATGCTTTGTTCGTTAATTGAAATTATCTCAGTTTTCCATCTTTGTCTTTCAGCATATCTTGTATACATTCTGAATAAGTCTCCTGCAAATAGGCCTGCTTCGTCTCCACCAACACCTGCTCTAATTTCTACGATAACGTCTCTTTCATCATTAGGGTCCTTTGGTAATAGAAGTATTTTTAACTCTGCTTCGTATTCTTCAATCTTAGCAGTTAAATCCTTTACCTCTTCCTTAGCCATTTCTCTAAGCTCTTCGTCTAATGATTTATCATAAATCATCGCTTTAGACTCTTCAAGCTGAACCTTGGCTTCCTTATATTCCTTGTATTTAAGAACAATAGGCTCTAACTGAGCATGCTCCTTTACAAGCTTTTGCCATTCCGAACTATTTGCAATAACATCAGGGTCTGAAATTTTTTCACTTAAATCTATATATTTTTCTTCAAGAAATTCTAATTTATCTAACATTAACCTCACCTCGTGTTTTGATAACAAAATATTATACCATAGAAGCGGTTAATTATGCAAATATTATTTTTTTACTGAAAATATATTAATGCAAGTGTTTAATTTAATTACTCTGTAAATCATATAGATATAAATAAGCCATACTATAAAATGCTATAAATCTATTATCTATTAGCACTGCATCATAATTTAAATAATTGTGTGCAAGATATTGACTTTCAATAATCTTTGACACTTTATTAAACTTCTTATCTTGCATTAAAAACTCTTTTACAATAATCTCATAGTTTTCTCTATCATCTTCAATAATATATAAATATTTTGAATCATCAGATAATTTTCTTATTCTTAGATTCTTAAACTCCTCATATAGTTCAGGATATTTCTCAGCATCAAAATCTTCAACATATTTATATGGCTTAACATCCAAATCATAATGACCATAGCTGAATGGATAATTATCACCATATGGAGTATATGAAACATAAAGCCTATTACCATCAAGCCTATCTATACTTTTTCGGAATGATTCTTCTAAGTCAAAGTACTCAAGTGTGTTAATATTAACAAGACCATAACCGGCACTCCATTCCCAACCGCCTTTAATATATATAAAATTTTCATTATCTAACCAAGTATATGCCCTATAAGAAAATCTATCTATAAGATTTAAATTCTCATCACTGGCTTTTTCTAATTTAATAACTAGGCCATCATTTTCTGCATTTTTTATAAACAAATTCCCATCTTCAGCATAAGAATAATACTTTTTATCAGGAGAATAAATATACTCTATCTCTTTATCATTATATTCACTAATATTTCCATTAAAATCTATTAAAAACTTTTTCTCACCACTACTATAAATTAGTCCTTTACCCTTGGTATAATAAAAATGGTAAGTATCTAAATCTTCAACAGTAAATACTTCTATAAATGCTTTCTTATCATAATCAAAATAACATAGCTTTAAATTTCTAAGAAGTACTCCACTATTATTAATTTTACCATCCTGCTTAAATATAGCGTACAACATATTATCTTTTTTAAATATATTATAAAGCTCATAACCATTTATTATTTTATCTGTAGCAAATGCTATTACATTATCAGGTATAATACTTTCATTTTTAAACATTTCTTTAATATCTAAATTCTCAGCAAATCTCTTATCATTGTCTATTAGTGTTAAGCCATAATCAAGTACAGCTATTATATCCTCGTAATTTTCACAATTTACTATATCTAAAAGATATTGAATACCAATTCCATCTTCACCTGTATGAGCGATAATTAAATAAATATTAACAGTATAGCTACCATCTTCGTTCTTTTTTAAATTCTGCAAGTCTTTATCAGTTCTAAATTGAACAGATTCTTTCTCTACCCTCAAAGCTAATCTGTGGACAATGTCTTTATGCTGATTAAATGTATTTACTGTTTTTAAATCTTTAATTTCTACATCTTTGAATGTAAACTCTATCCATTTTTTTATCCAGCCTAAGCGTATGGTTGCATTTTCTTCCCATTCTATAGATGTTTTTAAATCAAGATTTGATATAGATTCCTTAAAACTAAGAGGTATATCATCTTTATCTTCGTCTGTTATCTCATCTGTATCATTAGTATTATCTGAAGGTATATAGCTTGAATCTATGTCCTCTTTATCTTTAGTACATCCAATAAGTAAAATTAAAACTAGCATAATGTTTAATATTAATAGTATTAATTTTTTCATATATACCCCTTTATTAATAATTTTTATAAATTTTAATTATACTATTTTATACTCCAATTGACAATCACAAGGCTCTAATTCAACAAGTTTTTTATTATATTCCTCTGCTTCTACACATCCAAGCCTATCGTAAAATGCACGAGTTTCCTCTGATGAATGAGACGAAATATATAGCTTTTTTGTTCCTCTTTTCTTTGCTTCCTCAACCATTATATTAAAAAGCTTTCTACCTATTCCCAAACCTCTACTCTCATTAGAAACATGAATATTACTTAGCTGTAGATACTGATTTTCACTACCAAATCTTTCATTCTCAAGTGAAGCAAAACCAATCAAGCGATTATTATTAAAGGCAGCATAAACACTTCCACCAGAATTTATTGTATTAGTCAAGTAATTAACTAATACTTCATAATCCTCTTCGCCCCATTTTTCAACAAAAGCTATATCCTTTAAAATCCATTCTCCATCAATTTTTCTCCAGCATTTTTTTACATCCTGATAACGTTCAAAATTCTTAAATAAATCTATACTTAATTCTTTTATATCTAATTCTCTATATACAATATTCATCTATCTCACAAAAACCTTTCAATTATTTACTCCACTCTTCACTTAATATCGCATACTCGTAGGTATCTTGCCATATTGGATTATTATACTATTGATTTTTTGCTTCAGCAATAAACTCATCTAATAATTCATATATCCAAGATTTGAGTGGTAAAAATTTATATCCTATACTCTCAGCCTTCTCAGTATTCAAATAGAACGAAGGAGTATAGTTATATGCTCCATTATCAGCATTTTCATCATATATTGCTTTTATTCCTGTCTTGCTTTCTACATAATCAATTATTTCTCTAATTGAAACAGTTCCATCTGCGCATGCATTTATAGGTCCAGTATAGCTTGATTTAGCTAAATATACTAAGAATTTACCAGCATCATCTGAACGAATAAATGCTATTTGAGCATCAAAATTATTAATATTCATTGGCTTAGAGTTAACAATATGATCTACATAAAAATATAATCTCTTTGTATAATCATCATTTCCAATTACATAAGGGAAGCGTACAGCACAAGCCTCTTGAGAAGTATAGTGCGTAAATAAGGCTGTTTCAGCTTGTCGTTTTGCCTCACCATAATCATAATCTTCAAAATTACACCATTTCAACTCATAAGTAAATGGATCAAACTCTTCTTCCTTTGCATTTAATTCAAGAGAGCCATACACTGAACCAGTGGATGTCATTATGTATCTTTTACACTTTACATTTTCTAATAAAGCCTTTACATCATTTGAACAAAATGAAATATTATCACAAATTATATCATATTCCTTGCCAGCAAAAGCCTCATTTAAGCTCTCATAGCTTGAACGCTCTATTGTTATTCTTTTTACTTTATCACCAAATTCATCTTTTTTAAGTCCTCTTGTTGCAATTGTAACATCATCACCCTGGTTTAAAAATTCTCTAACCATATGTACGCCAAAAAATCTTGTTCCACCTAATACCAACACCTTCATATTAACATTCTCCTTTAATTAATACTCTATAATACAACCCTAATAAAAAAATTATAACTGTCATTAATAACTATTGGAATTATATCATTTTATTGTTAAATACGCAACAATACAAAAACTTTATAATATCAGTATTTAATACAATTCTTATTTATTGATAATCAAATGTTTATATAGTATAATAATCAAAATAGCTAAAATTTGGGAGGAAATTATGAACAATAATATAAATAATATTTCTAATTTCATAAAAGAAGAAGCTGAAAAAATGAAGGAAGAATTCTTTAATACCTGTGACTATATTTATAATAATCCAGAGCTAGGAAATAATGAATTCAAATCAAGCTCAAGGATAATTGATTTACTTATAGATAATGGTTTTAAAGTAGAGAAAGGCATAGTTGGTAGAGCTACAGCATTTAAAGCTGTTTTTGATAGTAAGAAGCCTGGCCCATGTATAGCTTATTTATGTGAATATGATGCACTGCCAGAAATTGGACATGGCTGTGGACATAACGTAATAGGTACCTCTTCTGCAGCAGCTGGTATACTTTTAAGCAAGTTCATTGAAAAGACTGGTGGAAGGGTATATGTAATAGGCACTCCAGCAGAGGAAACAGATGGTGCAAAGGTTGAAATGGCAAGCAAAGGTGTATTTGATGATGTTGATGTTGCTCTAATGTTTCACCCATCGAGTGAAACTCATAAGAGTGGTACA
The DNA here is from genome assembly GCA_052035585.1 of Bacillota bacterium. Classification (GTDB taxonomy): domain Bacteria; phylum Bacillota; class Clostridia; order Tissierellales; family Sedimentibacteraceae; genus UBA1535. The sequence continues at coordinate 278 of JBPOHM010000379.1, read as the reverse complement.
TCACTTGCAATGGATGCATTGGAATTTACTTTCTACGGTAAGACAGCTCACGCAGCAGCTGATCCTGAAGAAGGCATCAATGCTTTAGATGCTGTCATACAATTATTTAATGGCATAAATTCTCTAAGACAGCATGTAAAAAGTGATGTTCGCATACACGGAATAATAACAAATGGTGGTGCTGCACCTAATGTAGTTCCTGATAAGGCAGTTGCTCGTTTTTATATTAGGGCAAAGGAAAGGTCATATTTAAACGAGGTTGTAGAGAAAATAAAAAA
>JBPOHM010000331.1:0-2096 GCA_052035585.1 Bacillota bacterium | reverse complement strand
CGGGTTTAACCGTTATATTAATAGAGCATGAAAGTGCTTGAAAATGAGCTGGGCTTTTTTGTAGCCAATTAGAGTGGAACCGCGGTAGAATACATAACCGTCTCTAAGTGCATAATATTTATGTACTTATAGACGGTTTTTTTATTTATCAAAGGTAGATTATTTAATATTTCATATATAGAAGGAGAAAAATTATGAACGAAAAATTTAACACATTAAATCTTATAGGAAATACTCCTATTGTGAAGCTTCCTAATGAAAATATATATATCAAAATGGAGAAGTTTAATCCTGGAGGAAGCGTTAAGGACAGAACAGCACTTGGACTTATAAATGATGCTATAGAAAGGAAATTACTTAAAGAGGACAGTATTATAGTTGAGCCAACTAGTGGAAACACAGGTATTGCTTTAGCAATAATTGGTAGAATAATGGGATATAAGGTAGTTATTATAATGCCAGAAACAATGAGTGAAGAAAGACGTAATTTAATTAGATCATATGGAGCAAGCTTGATATTAACAGATGGGAGTCTTGGAATGAGTGGGGCTATTAAAAAAGCTAATGAGCTGCTTGCAGATGACAAAAGATACTTTATGCCAGATCAATTTAATAATAAGGCTAATGTAGAGATGCATTATAATACAACAGGAGTTGAAATAATAAAGCAAGTTAGTGATTTGGATATATTTGTAGCAGGAGTAGGTACTGGTGGAACATTCACAGGTGTATCAAGAAGATTAAAGGAATATAATAAAAATATTCTGACATTTGCAGCAGAGCCTGAGGCTTCAGCAGTTTTGTCTGGAGAAAATCCAGGTAAACACAGAATTCAAGGTATAGGTGCAGGCTTCATTCCAAGCATATATGATGGTCAATATGCAAGTGATATCCTAAAAGTAAGCAATGAGGATGCAGAAAACACTGCTATTGAGGTGTCAAAATTAACCGGCATACTTGTAGGAGTATCGACAGGAGCTAACGTTTTTGCAGCAAGAAAGCTTGCGCAAAAATATGGAGCAAACAAGAAAATTGTTACAGTATCTCCTGACGGAGGAGAGAAATATTTATCAGTTTTGAATTATAATAATGAATGAAAATTAAGCAAGGAGTGAGTTAATATGTTTAAATTCATTAATAGTATTAAAAATATTGTTTTATCGATTATAAGCGATATAGATTCTGTATTTGACAGAGACCCTGCGGCAAGAAGCAGAATAGAGGTTTTTCTTCTCTATCCTCATATCAATGCGATAATAAGCCATAAGCTATCACACTTTTTCTACTCTAAAAAATGGCACTTTTTAGCAAGGCTAATTTCTAATATTTCAAGATTTTTCACGGGTATAGAAATTCACCCAGGTGCGAAAATTGGAAAAGGTCTTTTTATTGATCACGGTATGGGAGTAGTAATAGGAGAAACAGCCGAAATAGGCGATAATGTGACAATGTACCACGGAGTTACATTAGGAGGAACAGGCAATGAAAAAGGAAAAAGACATCCAACGATAGGCAACAATGTAATAATTGGAGCAGGTTCCAAAGTCCTAGGAAATATATATATTGCCACAGGAACAAGAGTAGGTGCAAATTCTGTAGTTTTAAGAAATACAAATCCAAATACCACAGTAGTAGGAATACCTGCAAGAGAGGTCAATAGCAGTAAGATATCTTACTTTACTGAGTATGTAATATAAACTTAAGCCATATAGAAGACCAAAAGGATGAAAAGCAAAGTTAATATGTTTTTTATCAATATTGCAGCTTAAGAGATGATAAATCAACATTTAAATATTTAATAAATCTTCTTAAAAACCACAAATCAGAGAACTTTGTTTTTATTTTTTTGATTTGTGGCTTGTAAAGTTTATTTATTTAATTTAGAATAAATTAAGAATTTTTTTACATAATGAATCTCTCAACTAATTTTAATTAATTACGAGATTAAGAAAACATTTAAATGGGGGAAATATGATTATAGATAATAATTTAGAAAATATAAATAATATTTTTTTACAATACCAGTTTGAGAACAAATCTAAATATAATTTTATAGAAATTATGAGAATAGTTAATAACACCATAGAATTAATTAA
>JBPOHM010000141.1:0-8228 GCA_052035585.1 Bacillota bacterium | reverse complement strand
GTTATATAAGACCGGCTGCATTCTGTGCAACCGGTTTTATAATTGCAATTATGTTTTTCGAAAGTAATTGATTTGTTTGTCGAAAATTGGTATAATTAGTTACTTAATATTTTAATGCATCAATGTTTTCAATAACATCAATTAAAGAGTGGGGAGAGACAAGATATGAAAAAAATTAGTAATAAGGTTTTCTTTTTAACCATATCAATGGTACTGATAACGTTTGCCTCGTTGTCAAGTGTATCGATTTTTAAATTTAATGATGAAATTAAAGAGAGCTCAACTGCACAGCTGAAATCAATGTCAACTCAAAATGTTAGTGAGGTTGATAGAATTTTAAGAAGTGTTGAAGGCAAGGTAGATAATGTAGAGTTTGCAATTATCAATAAAATTGATAAAACAAAGCTATACAGTAAGGATATGAGCTATATTAAGGAATATGAAAAGATAATTAATAATATTGCTATTGAGCAGCTTGGTCAAATTGAAGGCTTATTATCTGCTTATGTTAGATATGATCCAAAGCTAACCTATGGTACATCTGGTCTATTCTATACTGATACAGATGGTGATGGTAAAATGGAAGCTGTTACTCCAACTGATCTACTAGCTTATGATGCTAATGATAAGGAGCATGTTGGTTGGTTTTATGAGCCTTTAAAAAATGGTAAGGCAACATGGATGAGTCCATACTATAATGCTAATATTGATAAAACTATAATTTCATATGTATTACCATTTTATATAGATGGACAAGGCTTTGGTGTTGCTGGAATAGACTTTGACTTTGAGTACATACTTCAAATTATTAATAAAAATAATGTATATAAAACAGGCTATATATTTATGCTTGATGAACAGAATAATTTTATTGAGCATCCAGAATATAAAAATGGTGAGAATTTAGCAAGTGTTGAAAGTGGTGCATATGCTGACTTGCTCAATTTAATTAATAAACAAGCAAATGGATATTTTAGCGGTAAAATAAATGACAAACAAATGATTGTGGGCTATGCAACTATGAGTAATGGTTGGAAAATAGCTATTGTACCAACTAGTACAGAACTATATAACAAGCTTTACTCAACTATTGCTACTTTACTTATATCTATAGCAATAATTCTAGTAATCACTGCTTTGGTTTCATACTTTATTGGAAATAGATTGACTAAGCCAGTTAGAGAGCTAACAGTTATTGCTAGAAAAATTGCAGATGGTGATTTAAGTAGTGATATAAATATAAGCTCTAAGGATGAGGTTGGCCAGCTAGCTTCTGCTATAAAGGGACTAACACAAAGACTATCAAAATATATTGATTATATAAATGAAATTTCATATTCACTTGATGAATTAAGCAATGGAAATTTAAGCTTGGATCTTAAGTATGACTATGATGGTGAGTTTGCAAAGATCAAGAATTCATTGATTAATACATCGCTTGTGTTTAAGCAAACTATAGGAAAGATGATAGATATTTCAAATCTAGTATCTGATAGCTCAATGCAGGTTGCAAGTGGTGCACAATTATTAGCACAGGGTGCAAGTGAGCAAGCTAGCTCGATAGAAGAATTATCTGCTACTATTCAAGAAATTTCAAATAATGTTAATAAAAATGCTGAAAATGCTAGAATTACAGCTTCGCATATTCAAACACTTGGTGCTGCTGCTGATAAGAGTAGTAATCAAATGCAAAATATGATAGCTGCAATTGATGAAATTAATATGAAGTCATCAGAAATTAGCAAGATAATCAAAGCAATAGAGGATATAGCATTCCAAACAAACATATTAGCCTTAAATGCTGCTGTTGAAGCTGCAAGAGCAGGTGCAGCTGGAAAGGGCTTTGCTGTTGTTGCTGATGAGGTTAGAAACTTAGCCAATAAATCATCTGAGGCTGCTAAGAATACTGCTATCTTAATAGAAGGTACAATAAATGCAGTTGAAAATGGTACAAGCATAGCTAATGAAACTAGTATTGTATTAAAAGAGGTTGTTGATAGTGTAGGAAAATCTGTATCATTAGTTAATGAAATTTCAGAAGCATCTAATGAACAGGCAATATCATTATCACAGACATTAGAAGCACTAGAGCAGGTTAATGTAGTTGTTCAAACAAATTCTGCTACTGCTCAGGAAAGCTCTGCAACAAGTGAAGAATTATCAAGCCATGCAGAAGAATTAAAAAGCTTATCAAATCATTTTAGATTATAATTAATAAAATCTATATATGTAATAAAAGCACTCTTAAAGGGTGCTTTTATTATATTTTATTTTACAAAGCATTTTATAATTGATATAATGAGAATAATTAATTTGAAAAATACAGATATTATTAATTATGAGGTTGATAGCAAATGAATTTTAATGATATAAAGAATATATTAAAAAATAATGAACCAAAGCCTATTGATAATGATACACAATTTTCGGTCTTTGTACCTTTGATTGAAATAAATAATGAAATTCATCTTATATTTGAGCTTAGATCAAATAATATTCGTCAACCAGGTGAAATATCATTCCCAGGAGGTATGATAGAGGATGGAGAGACACCATCATATGCTGCTATTCGTGAAACACATGAGGAATTGAATATAAATGAAGAGGATATAGAGTTAATAGCTGAGCTTGACTATGTTACAGGCAAATCCGGAGTATTTATATATACCTTTGCTGGAATTATTAAGAATACTGATGCTTATAAAATTAATTTCAATAGGGATGAAGTTTCTGAGCTTTTATTTGTTCCGCTCAAGTTCTTTTTAGAAAATGAGCCAGAGAAATATTATATGAATTATTATCCTAAAGCAGATGAAGATTTTCCACATCATATGGTTAATGATGGAGAAAATTATAATTGGGGACAAATAAGATATCCTGTGTATTTTTACAAGTACAATGACTATATAATATGGGGATTGACAGCTAAAATTACATATGGCTTTGTTAATAAAATTAAAAAATAAAATATAGTTTGAAATTGAATTTTTTTGGTATAAATATAATATACTATTATAGTATATTGTACTTTTAAAGGAGATAAATAATATGAAAAAGGTTAAGATGTTCTACTTAGAAAACTGTCCACATTGTAAAAATGCACAAAAAATGATGGATGAGTTAAAAAGTAAGAACCCTGAATATAGAGATATAGAAGTTGAAAAAATTGAAGAAAGTAAAAATGTAAAAATAGCTAGTACTTATGACTACTATTATGTACCAACATATTATGTAGATGGCGTAAAGCTACATGAAGGTGTTCCAACAATCGATAAGATTGAAAATGTATTTAAAAAAGCTATAGAATAAATAATAAAAATCTTTAGAGAATAAAAGCTCTAAAGATTTTTTATTTATTTTTCTATTTCCTCATCATTGATAGCTTCTGATTCATTAAGTAGCTTTATTAGCTCTTTACATGCTAATTGTCTTGTATAGCTTGAAATAGCAAGCTGTAAAGCTGACATCATAATATCATTTTTTTGTGCACTTTTTGGCAGCTCATCAGCAACCGAGCTTAACTCCTCATCTAAAAAATTAAGTGTTATATCATATAAGCTTTTTATATCATTTTCACTTGTTCCTGCCTTGATTAAAGCATCTACCTCTTTAACCTGTAAAACCTGCTTCAAAAGGCAAATATCAGTTAAATAAGCAATATGATCCTTTGTGTATTTTTTACCTTGAGAACGTGGTAGAATTCCCATTTTCGAATAATTGTTAATCATAGAGGATGTTAAATTTTCCTCATCTGATAAATCAATTAACTGGCGCATCATGTATAGCTTTAATTGATCCATATAAAGTGGTATATCAGGTATAAGCTCCCATTTTACAGGTCTATGCTGCAGTAATTTTTCTTTTAATTTATTTATATTGTCCAATAGTCAAACCTCGCTTCTTCAAAGTATAAATAACCTTATATAATGGTTCTAGTTATTACATATCATGATTATAACACATGCTATAGTTATAATCAATTTAATATTATTTATAAAACTTAAGATATATTAAAGATGATTTTTGTATAATAAATTAAACTTAATTTCCCTTTAAAATATTGTTTGGATAAAAAGCCAACTAGCTCGAGCTTGAGCTGTTGGCTTTTTATATTGTTTATATAAATTGAAGGGAATTTTATAATTTTATAAATTTATTTTCTTTTCAATTAAGTATCCTGACACTAACATTAATACTGCTGAAACTATTATATTAAAGATTATTATTATACCAAACATCTGAAACATATGACCTGAAGGATATGTTACAGTCAAATTGGTGTATATTTGCTCAGTAACCATTTTAAATTGGAAAGCCTCTGCGACAAAGTCTGCAAGCTGACCATATATAAAGTTTAAAATTATAAATATTATAAAGCTTAGTAAACCACCAAATTTAATTTCTGAGAAAATACTCTTTCTTATTGTCATAGCTGCATATACTATTAGGGCAAAAACAATAACACTTACTAATATCATAACAACTATTAATAGCATATCTCCAATATTTATACCAAATTGCACAATTATATATGAATTAACAATTTCTATTATTTGCATTGCACCAGAAATTACCTGTGAAAAATTACCTGGTGCTTTAAGTGTAACACCAATTAAATTAAGAATTAAAAATATGAAGTATGATACAAAAAGTATTAATCCTTCTGTTACTATAAATATAAGCTTAGAACCTATTATTTTGTAACCACTATTTGGTGTCATAAATAGCATATATCCAGTTTTTTTATTTAAATCATCACTATATGTTTTAATTAATTCATACAAGTATAAAACTATTATTATAATTGGTGTTAATGTTAAAAATACTATTATACCTGTTTCTTTAAAAGCTAAGCCTAAAGCAAGATTAGCTAATATTGCACTTATTAAAAGTATTAACAATAATTTTGATTTTTTTATGAATTCATATTTTATAAGCTTTAACATTATCTATATACCTCCTTGTATATATTTTCAATAGACATTTGTCTTTCTGTTCTTAATTCCTCAGCGTCTCCCACTAATACTACTTCTGCTTCTTTAATAAACACAATTGCATCGAATAGCTTTTCTATTTCATCAACTATATGGCTTGAAATTATTATAATCTTGTTTTCATCATATGAATTTACTATAGTTTCAATTATTGCTTCTCTTGCAATTATATCGATACCGTTTAATGGTTCATCTAGCATATATATTGCTGCCTGCCTTGATAATGTCAATGCAACCTTAAGCTTTGCTGCAAGTCCTGAAGAAAGTGCAGATACCTTTTGATTAATATCAATACCAAGATTTTTTATTAATTTTATACATTTATCCTTGTCAAAGTCTTCATACATATCCTTGTAGAAATCAATTATACCATTTACCTTAAATGAATCAACTAGGAAATTTTCTGTTGGCATATATGCCACAATTCCTTTTGTTAAGTATGATACTGGTTGACCATTGATTAATACCTCACCTGAGCTTGCCTTGTGTAATCCAGCAACTACCTTCATTAATGTTGTCTTACCGCTTCCATTTGGTCCCATTAGACCATAGATTTTACCAGCTTCAAAATTTAAATTTACATCAATAAGAGCTGTTTTATTTAAATATTTTTTTGATAAATTTTTAATTTCCAATGAATTACTCATAATATCCTCCTTTAATGCTATCGTTTAGCAAATTTATAATTTCATTATCTTCATATCCGATTCTTCTCATGCCATCTATGAAATTTGATAACAGATCTTCAGCCATTTTTAATCGAATGCTATTAACCTTATCTTCTGATTCTGTAACAAAGGTGCCTAGTCCTCGTTTTGTGAAAACTATATCTTCATTTTCTAATTCCTTATACACTCTTGCGACTGTATTCAGGTTAAGCCCTAGTTCAATTGCAAAATCTCTTGTTGATGGCATTTTATCACCCGGGTTTAGTTTTTTTGTAACAAGATCTTGCTTAATTTTATTTATAACCTGTACGTATATTGGTATGTTATTGTCAAAATCCATTTTAACCTTCCTTTCTTTATTTTATTGCTGTTATATTAAAAACATTTACGCGTATTAATGTCATAGTTAAATAGTACACCATTATATTATGTTTGTCAATAGCTTTTTTGAAAAATTTTTTAATTTTTTTGCTGATAGTTATTTATATTGAAAAATAAACAATATTAAATAGTATAGAATAAAAAAAGCTATATAATTAATTCTAAGAATTAATTATATAGCTATAATTTTTTAATGTTATGAATTTTTCATTATTATACCTTCAATTGAATTTGCGATATGCTCACTTGTATCACAGCATTTTTCACAACGATTAAAAATTTCACGCCATTTCATAATTTCTATAGCGTCTGTAGATGTTGCAAAAAGAGTTTTTACAGAGCTTATATAAATTTTATCTGCTTCTTCCTCTAAACGGTTTAAAGCAATAATTAAATCACTAATATTATTTGACTTACGGAAATGAGAAAATTCTGCTAAGGTATCCTTTAGAGTTAAGCAGCATTTTTCTATTACTTCAGTAAATAAAAAAATTTCTTTTCTTAGTGAAATTATATTATACATATACATAGTTATAATAACGTCTTCTATATAATCAACTAAATCATCAAGCTGTTCTACTGTATTAAGTATATCTTCACGTTCTATAGGTGTTATGAACTCCTTAGCTAGTGCTTCAACTATTTTATACTTTTCATTGTCTGCAGCATTTTCAATTACATGTATTTCTTTAACTCTTTCCTCTAAAGTTTTATTGTTAAAATTTTCTACTGTTCTAATAAGCATTTGTGCAGCTTGATGTGCATAATCTGCCATATTTTCGAAGCCCTTAAAAAAATTAAAATTATTAGCCATAATTATTTTCCTTTCTATTTATCAATACAAATTGATATTGTAATAAAAATCATCAATTAAAACACAAGCATAAATACTTTAGCCATTAAATAGCCTATCAATCCGCATCCTGGGAAGGTTAATATCCAAGCATATACCATTTCTTTTACAACTCCCCAATTTACAGATGAAAGTCTTTTTGCAGCACCAACACCCATTATAGAAGTTGTTTTAGTGTGTGTTGTACTTACTGGAATTCCAGTGAGTGATGATAATAAAAGACAAGCAGCTGCAGCCATATCTGCTGAAAAGCCTTGATATTTTTCAAGCTTAACCATGTCCATACCAACTGCCTTTATAATTCTATATCCACCGATTGAAGTTCCAAGTCCCATTACAGCTGAGCATAGCACCATCAACCAAATTGGAATATCAAAGCTTGTTACATTTGCTTGACCATTAGCTAAGAAAACACCAAGCATAAATACTCCCATAAATTTTTGTCCATCCTGTGCTCCATGCATAAATGCCATTGCAGCACCACCAGCTACTTGAGCTCGCCTAAAAAATACATTAGTCTTTCTTCTGTCAATTCGCCTAAATATAAGCTCTACTAGCTTAACAACGCTCCATCCAGCACCAAATCCAATACCTGTTGATAATACAAGACCATAAATAACCTTAATCCACTCTGATCCATTGATACCTTCAAAGCCATTATGTAGAGCTATTGCTACCCCTGATATACCAGCTATTAAGGCATGGCTTTCACTTGTTGGTATTCCAAAATATGATGCACCTGTTGCCCAAACAACAATGGCAAATAATGCTGCACATAAGGCTACTAAAGCATCAGTCGGGTTACCACCAAAATCAGCCATTTTATAAATTGTTTCTGCAACAGTTTTATTTACTAAGGTCATAACAAGGACACCTAGGAAATTAAATATTGCTGCCATAAGTACTGCTACCTTTGGACTTATAGAACGTGTTGAAACACAGGTTGCTATAGCATTTGGAGCATCTGTCCACCCGTTTACCATAATTACTCCTAGGGTTAGCAAAACAGTAATAAATAACGCTGGGTTACTTATCATTTGACCTAAAAAATCCAATAATGAAATAGTCATTAAGTTTTATCCTTCCTTCATAAAGAAAATACATTTTGCTTTCGTTAATATGATAACATTATTAAAAATTGTTATCAAGACTTTTTTTGTAAAGTTATATTAGAAATTGGCTAAATATGAAAACGTTTTGGCATTTTATAGCTTAATTTATACATATATAAGTATATTATACAATCTTTATATAGACTAAATAGTTTAAAAGTATTATAATTTATTTATATAATTTTTTTAAAATATTTTTTTGGAGGAAAAAATGTCAAAA
>JBPOHM010000336.1:0-4191 GCA_052035585.1 Bacillota bacterium | reverse complement strand
GACATATTCATTTGGTGACAAAACAGTGTTTTCACCCTGAGAAGCCTCTTCTGTTTTAGGATTTTCAGTATCCTGAGTTACTGTGTCAGATTTTTTCTTATATACAAAGCTATCTAAAACAATAGGGAATTCATCTATTAATGTTTCACCATTTGAATCTAATATTTTTGTTAATGTGTATACAGTATCATTAAAATTAGTTGATTTTATCTTGCTTTTATATATCTGAACTGTAAAGCTTGTTAAATTATCAGCTAAAACTACACCATTTCTATCATAGATTTTACCTCTAGGTGATTTAATAGGTATATCTCTTATTCTTTTTACATCAGCTATTTCTCTGTATTTACTTCCCTCAACAATTGTTAAGGTTGCAAGCTTAAAGGATAATATCGCAATAATAATCAATATTACGATATATAGTATATTAAATCTATTTTTAAAAAAATTAACTAATCCCATTTTATCTTAATATCTTCCTTTCTATCATAGCTTGTTATTAAAAAGTTTGATATTTACTAATTTCAACAGATAATTTACCAATAGAAGTACTGGTACACATAACAATGAATTTAATATTATTTGTATTATTATTTTATCTAATATTAAAACCATATTACTTATATTCATCCTTAAGAAAAACATTATAAATGCAGTAAATAAATGATAAAAAATACTAGAGATAGCAGTTATAAGTACAAATAATGACTTATTTTCCTTGTTTATATCCTCACTAAAATGTCCTAAGCTAACACCGATTATAAAATAAATAAGAGTGTTAATACCTATTATATCCATAATTAGAACATCATATAAAAGACCTGTAAACAATCCAATAAATCCTCCCATATACTCATTTGTAGTAAGAGAAAATAAAACTACAAGTATAAGAGCTATGTTTGGAACAATATCATTAATTTTTACAAAATTATATATTGTAATCTGTAATATTAAGTTTATAAATACTATTAATATCAAATATAACCTTTTCATCTTAACCTACAATCTATAATAAATTTCAATCTCTTATACTGCTAACCTTTAATACAAATACCTTATATATATTAGTAAAATCAATAGCAGGATCTACATATATTTTTTTAGATGAAGCATCTGTTGTTTCAACAATGTCACTTATTTCTCCAATGTATATATCATTTAAATATATATCACCTATACCTGAAGTAAAAAGCTCATCTCCAACCTTTGCTTCCACCTTATTATTTAAGAAAAATCCTGTTATACTACCATCAACATTTCCACTAATTATACCATTTTCATTATTTTCAATATCTCTAAAGCTAACCTTACAATTTTCATCTATAATAGTTGTAACCTTAGCCCAATTATATCCTATTTCAGAAATAATACCTACTAATCCTACTTGAACTATTCCATCTTCCTCTGATTTTACTGCTTGAATAACTATGTCATTTCTTTTTAGTCCATGCTTTTCTCCCTTGTCTATAGTAAATCTACTAAACCAGTTTGAATCATCCTTTGCTATAACCTGAGCTTCAGCATAATCATATTTCAACTCAGATCTTAGCTTATATTCTGCTTCAAGTGTGCTTTGAGAATTAACTATATCCTTAAGCATTCTATTCTCATCCTTAAGCTTATATAAGGTTTCTCTTAGTATGGTATTTTCTTCATTTAGCTTACTTATGTTTTGTATTGAATTAAAAGCATTACTCAAAGTTTGTCCAATATTATACATCGTTTTTTCTATATAGGAAAATACAGTACCAATAATATTTTCACCACCTGATACCTTTTCCCTACTACCTGAGCTTATACCTATTACAATCAATAAAACTAAAACAATTAATACAATAACAAATTTCTTTACATTTTGAAGTATTATCTTCATACTTGCGCCCCCACGCCTATTTGATAAAATCAATTTTTACAAATAGCTTAGTGCCTTCTTTCTATATTTTTACATTTCCTCGCAAACTTTTCCTGCTCCAACAGCTACACATTCTAACGGATTAGTTGCAATTTCAACTCTTAAATTAGTTTCTTTTTCCATAAATATATCTAAGCCTTTTATTAAAGCTCCACCACCTGTTAAGAATATACCATTACTAAAAATATCTGATGATAATTCTGGTGGAGTTCTTTCAAGACATCTTTTTACACCACTAATGATATTATTGATAGTTTCAAGCATTGCTTCTCTAACCTCTTCATTAGTAATTTCAATAGTTCTTGGCAAACCAAGCACCATATCTCTACCTGTAACTAGCATAGTTGTAGGAACATCCTTATTTTCAGGTAGTTCATAATACTCTTGACAGGCATTTCCAAGCTCATGCTTAATTTTTTCTGCAGTTGATATACCGATGTCAAGCTTATATTTCCATTTAATATAATTGCTAATTTCTAAATCTAAGCTATCACCAGCTATACGTAATGAATCACTTACAACTATTCCTCCAAGAGAAATAACTGCTATTTCAGTAGTTCCACCTCCGATATCAACAACCATATTTCCAACAGCTGCACTAACATCAATACCTGCTCCTATTGCTGCTGCCATAGGCTCTTCAATTATCTTAACATTTTTAGCACCAGCAGTTTCTGCTACCTCTAAAACAGCCTTTTTCTCAATTGAAGTTACTCCTACAGGTACACATATAACTATCTTTGGTTTAACAAATTTTTTGTAATCTAATGCTTTTCTTATAAAGTATTTTACTAAAATTTTAGTAATATTAAAGTCAGCAATAACACCATCCTGTAATGGTCTAACTGCCATAATACTCTGAGGTGTCTTTCCAAGCATGTCCTTTGCTTCCTGACCTATAGCTCTAACTTCATTATTGTTTATATTTATAGCTACAACAGATGGTTCGTTTATAACTATTCCTTTTTTATTAACATACACTAATGTATTTGATGTACCTAAATCAATTCCAATATTGCTCGAAAAAAATCCCATATTATTTATTCCTTTCCTATATTACAAATTTACTTTTGCTGTCTTAATAATGAGATGTTTTCATCATTAATTGTCAAACAGCTAAGAATACATATATCCTTGTTCTTTAAAGCTTAAATAATTTCCATTTCCAATAATTATATGGTCCAAAACCTTAATACCAATTATTTTACCACTTTCTATTATCCTATTTGTTATATTAATATCATCCTTACTTGGCTCAACCTCTCCACTTGGATGATTATGCACTAATATTATTGCTGCACTACTGTGCTTTATAGCTTCTATAAAAACCTCTCTAGGATGTACAACTGTACTATCTAGGCAGCCAATAGAAATATTTTTTATAGCTAATATATTATTTTTAGTATCTAACAAAACTGTTTTAAATACTTCCTTTTTTAAGTACCTCATCTCTTCTAGAAGTAAGGCTGATATAGTTTGTGGTGAGGTTATTTTAATTTTATTAACCTTTTCACGACTTATCCTTTTGCTAAGCTCTGCAACTGCTAATATTTTAGCTGCTTTAGCATCATTTATACCATTAAAGCTCTTTAATTGTTCAGCATTTGCATCAGCAATATTTAAAAGCCCTTTATCATTATTATATATTATCTTTTGTGCTAATGTAATTGCAGAATCCTTCTTACTTCCAAATCCAATAATTAAAGCTAATAATTCAGAATTTGTCAAAGTTTCAGCACCATATCTTAATAGTTTCTCACGTGGTCTTTCTTCCTTTGGTATTTTACTAATAGTATAATTCTTTTCCATTATAATTATCCCCCCATTTTATCATTAGTATTTTAATAGCAAAGCTATTTACTCACTAATTATTATACCATTTTTACATTAATAAAATCTAAAATACACTATCTTATCTTTTTATACAAAAATACTGCTAAAATTATTCCAATAATTCCTGCAACTGTTATAGATGCTTCAAATCCTAATGTAAAGCTGATTATATTCAAATCAACAGAAGTAGGACCAAACCCAATACTTTCCCCATAATTTAATAAAGGTACATATCTTGATAATGCTCCTCCTAATATCTTTCCAAAAATAGAACCTGCTAAAATGACTAAAATCAATACTAAATTTCCTTTTTTCATCTTCCCTATCCTTGTTTAACCCTTACCCCTATCCTAAATATTTTATCATTAATTCTATTTATTTACAAGCTATTTACAATGAAACAGCATATATTTTTTAAAAAATATTAGGAAATTCATTATAATAAA
>JBPOHM010000173.1:0-2686 GCA_052035585.1 Bacillota bacterium | reverse complement strand
CAACAAAAAACTCTTTGATAGTTTATTTCAAAGAGTTTTTATAATATAAAGCTATTTGTCTTTTTACTTGACTATTTATACAATGATACTGTAAAATTACTATTAAATGCAAAACAAAATTATTACTAAGTAGTAATTTAATTTTACTATCTAATGGGGTGATAAAATTGAGTAATTTTAATATACAAGAAGAGCTTAAAAAAATACCTGATAATCCTGGTGTTTATTTGATGAAAAATGCATTTAATGAAATTATATATGTTGGAAAGGCTAAAAATCTTAAAAAAAGAGTAAGGCAATACTTCCAGTCTAAAAATCATTCTGTCAAAATCGAGAATATGATAAAAAATATTAGCGAGTTTGAATATATTATGACAGATAATGAGCTAGAAGCTTTGATTTTGGAAGCTACTCTTATTAAGAAGCACATGCCAAGATACAACACCTTACTTAGAGATGATAAGCAGTATCCATATATAAAAATAACTACAAATGAGAAATATCCTCGAGTAATTAAGGTTAGAGAAGTGAAAAAGGATAATGCAAAATATTTTGGACCTTATGCTAGTGTGTTTGCTGTAAATGAGATTATTAATATGATAAATAATTTATTTATGCTGAGAAAATGCAGCTTAAAGCTAGATGGAACAAAAAAAGCAGCTAGACCATGCCTTAATTATCATATAGGCAAATGTACTGCACCTTGTATGGGTGGAGTTGATGAGAAGGAATATAAAAAGGAAGTAGATAAGGTTATAAGCTTTCTAAATGGAAGTGGAGATGATATAATTGAGCTATTGACAGCAAATATGATGGAGGCTTCTAAAAACCTAGATTTTGAACTGGCAGCAAAATATAGAGATCAAATAAAATCTGTAGAAATAATACACGAAAAACAAAAGATAGATGCTGCAGAAACAACTACAGACCAAGATATAATTGGAACAGCTATAGGTATTGAAGAGGCTTGTGTTCAAGTATTCTTTATAAGAGGTGGAAAAATTATTGGAAGAGAGCACTTCTTGCTTACAAATATTGAAAATGAAACAAGAGAGGATATAGTTACTTCATTTATAACACAGTTTTATACTGGAACTGTTTATATACCAAAGGAAGTAATTATTGAGTGTGAAATAAAGGATAAAGAGCTGTTTGAGACCTTGCTTTCAGAAAAACGAGGTAATAAGGTTACAATTAAAACACCAGTAAAAGGCGAGAAAAATATGCTTGTTAAAATGGTGAAGAAAAATGCGCTAGAGGTTCTTGAAAAGGGCAGTGCAAGAATTAAGAAGGAAATGGAAGAAAGCGAAATAGCCCTAAATGCTCTAAAGGATTTACTTGGCTTAGACGAGCTACCTTATAGAATAGAAGCCTTTGATATATCGAATATACAAGGTGTAGAATCAGTAGGCTCAATGGTTGTATTTGAAAGAGGTTTGGCAAGTAAGAGTAATTACAGAAGATTTAAAATTAAAACGGTAATAGGTCCTAATGACTATAAGAGCATGGAGGAAGTCATAGAGAGACGCTTAAATAGAGGCTTAAGCAGTACTGATGAAAATGGCTTTAATAAAATGCCAGATTTAATGCTAATCGATGGTGGAAAGGGACAAACAGGTATAGCTGAAGCAGTAGTAGAGAACTATGGATTGAATATTCCTGTATGTGGTATGGTTAAGGATGATAAGCATACAACGAATGGATTATTATATAAAGGACAAGAAATTCCTCTTAAGAGAAATAGTGAGGTTTATAAGCTAATATGGAAAATACAAGAGGAAGCACATAGATTTGCTATTAGCTATCATAGAAATTTAAGAGATAAAACTATATTTAAATCTGAGCTTGATAATATCAAGGGTATAGGAGAGAAAAGAAAGGTAAGTCTTTTAAAACACTTTGGTTCAGTTGAGGCAATAAAATCAAAAACAGCAGATGAGCTAGCTACAGCACCAGCAATGAATAGGCTAGCAGCAGAGCTAGTTTACAATTATTTTAGAGGTATAAAATGAGATTAAGATATATTGAAGGACAATATGACTATGTTAAGGATCATCCTAAAGGGATAGTAGAGCCACAAAATTATGATGACATAAGAGCTAAATTTACTAATAATAATCCTATACATGTTGAGCTTGGTTGTGGTAAGGGAAGGTTTATAAGAGGGATGGCAGCAGCTAACCCAGATATTAATTTTCTAGGCTTTGAAAAAAGTATAAAGGTAGCATATAGATGTTTAAAATGCTCTTCATCAGCAATTGATGAAGAACTAAAGAACTATTATATAGTTTATTCAAATGGAGATATTCTATCTGAAATTTTCCCAGAAAAATCTATAGAGAGAATATACCTAAACTTCTCAGATCCTTGGCCAAAGCCAGGTCATTATAAAAGAAGATTAACTCATAAGGGATTTTTAGATATTTATAAAAAGGTTTTGGTGGACAAGGGTGAAATCCATATGAAAACTGATAATAATGATCTTTTTGAGTATTCTATAGAGCAGCTTACAGAGGATGGTTGGGATTTAATTTTAATAACTCGTGATTTACATAATAGTGAGTATGTAAACGGAAATATCATGACAGAATATGAAGAAAAATTCTCGGAATCTGGCAAAAAAATAAATAAATTGATAGCAAGGAAGAAATAAAAATTCATATTATAAAATATGGAGGATGTAAAT
>JBPOHM010000316.1:0-3095 GCA_052035585.1 Bacillota bacterium | reverse complement strand
ATAAAATAAAAAAAGCACTATTTAAAGTGCTTTTTTTGATATTTCTACTTCTAATAATTATTATTTAATTTAAACTTGTCAACCTCTTCATTTAATGCATTTACTTGAGCAAACATTTCTTCACTTGTTGCTGAATTTTCTTCAGCAGTAGCAGCATTATTTTGTACAATTACTGATACCTCTGAGATTCCTTCTTTGATTTCTTCTATAGCTTTTGATTGCTCTTCTATAGCTATTTCAATCTTTTCAAAGCTATCTGTTACATTGATTGTATTTTCCTTTATGTTTTTCAACATTTCAGATGTTTTTAAGGTTATTTCCTTTCCATTTTTAACAGCATCTACAGAAGCTTGTATTAAAACAGCCGTTTGTTTTGCTGCCTCTGATGATTTTACTGCAAGATTTCTAACCTCTTCAGCAACTACAGCAAAGCCTTTACCAGCATTTCCTGCACGTGCTGCTTCAATTGCAGCGTTTAATGCTAGGATATTAGTTTGGAATGCAACATCCTCAATTTTCTTAGTAATACTTACAATTTCATCTGATGTAGCTTCAATATCTGCCATTGCTTGAGTCAATTCATCCATATAATCATTTCCTACATTAACTCCATCCTCTGCTTCAGCAATATGTTTTGAAGCTATTTTAACATTGTCTGAATTTAGAATAGCTTGATCTACAATTTTATCAATAAAGGCATTTAAATCCTCTATATTAGCAGCCTGCTGTGCAGAACCAGTTGATAAACTCTGTGCACCAGTAGAAACCTGTTCAGCACCAATTTTAACTTGCTCAGCTGCACTACTAATTTTTGAAAGTGTATAATTTAATGAAGAAACTATTTCTTCAATAGATTTTTTGATTAATTTAAAATCTCCAACATAATCTAATTCAATTACAACCTGCATATCTCCAGTTGCCATTTGCTTTAATTTATCAGAAATGTCATTTATGTAGGATTGTAATGAAGCCTGAGTTATTCTAAATGTATTTGCCAATATACCAAACTCATCATTTGATTTAAAGTTATTTTCATAACCTAAATTTCCAATTGATAAATTATCAGCTGCTACAGTTAAAGCCTGAATAGGTTTATTTATATTTTTATTTGTAAATCTAATTAAGAAAACAATTATTATAGATGCAATAGCCGTTACTATTAATATAGACATAATAATTATATTTCTTTTCACAATCTGCAATTCATTTAGTGGAGCTCCAGCAAAAAGAATTCCTATAGCTTTATCATTACTATCAATTATTGGCTTATATGACACAGAATAAAGCATGTCTAGTATGTATGTTTGACCAGAATAATTCTTCTTCTCTTCTAATACTACTTTTGCTATTTTAGGATCTAGAGTTGTCCCTATAGCTCTTTTTCCATCTCTAATTATAGTTGTATTAGCTCGTTCATCACCTATAAATATTGTAAATTCATTACCAGTTTCATTTTTTAATTCATCAATAAATTCTGTTTTTACCATAGAAAATCCACCTGAAACAGTTCCCACAACTTTTCCATTTGAATTTTTTATTGGTAGTACTGTAGTAAGGCTAAGTGGTATTTCTTTTCCTAATTCCATAAAAGAAGAAGTCTCACCATTAATAGCCATAGCAATATTTCTGTTCTCTTGGTACAGGTATTATATAATCTAATAGATACCTTCTTTATTGGAAAGCTTAATGACCAAAATCAGTTGGCAGCTGCCAATATTACGACACCAGTGTTTATGCTTTTAATGGCAATTGCAACTATTGTATCAACTGGTGCGGCTTCATATATATCACGTAGTCTTGGTAAAAAGGATCAAGAAAGTGCTAATAGAACTCTTACAACAGGTATCCTAATCTGTGTTGCTTTAGCAATAGCAGTTATGGTGCTTGGTCTGATATTTATAAAACCACTTATTATAGCTCTTGGTGCGTCAGAAGAAGTATATCCTTACGCTTACCAATACGTTGCTGTTATGTTAATAGGTTCTATACCAGTAATGCTTAATTATGCAGGAGGTCAGTTACTGCGTTCTGAAGGAGCTGCAATGCCTTCTATTACAGGTATGATGATAGGAACTGTTGTAAATATTGTGTTAGACCCAATATTTATTTTTACTTTTAAAATGGGTATTTTAGGTGCTGGAATTGCTACAGTATTAGGCAATGCAGCATCAATGGTATATTACATGTGGTTTTACCTTTCAGGAAAATCAGTGCTTCAAGTTAAACCAAAATTTATCAGTACTGATAAAACAATTTGGAAGGAAATTTTCTTAATTGGAATTCCTGCATTTATGAGTCAGCTACTAACAAGTGTTGCAATGATTGTACTTAATAATCAAGCAAAAGTATATGGTGACTCAGTTTTAGCAGGCATGGGTGTTTCATCAAAATTAATGACTATAGGTACATTTATCTTTATGGGTTTTGCAGCAGGATGTCAACCACTTGTAGGATTCAATTATGGAGCTAAAAACTATAAAAGAGTACGAGAGACTTTTAAAACAGGTATGTTGATGACCTTTGGAATTGGTGTTGTATTATCTGTTATCTTTTGGTTTGGTGCAAGCGGACTTGTATCAGTTTTCACTCCACTACCAGAGGTAATCAAACAGGGAACAATAGCTTTGAGAATAAACTTATTTTCATTTCTAATATTAGGACCTCAGATGCTAGCATCAACAGGTATTCAGGCATTTGGTAAAGCAAAGGAATCTCTTATATTATCTGTTGCAAGACAAGGTATAATTTATATTCCTCTATTATTTGTCATGAAGTCACTTCTTGGCTTTAACGGCTTGATTTGGGCACAACCAATTGCCGATGCCATTACTCTTGGACTCGGGCTTATATTTTTAGCTGTAATTCTTAAAAAAATCACAACTGAAAAAGATGAATCAGATAAAATCAATAAAGTTTCTGAAAAGTTGATTTACGAACAATAGTGAATACGAAAATAAAAAGAGCAAATTAAATAAACTAAAAGCGACCTAAATCTAATAATTTGGTCGCTTTTTTATCTAATAACTATAAATGTACATTTACATAAGTATAAAAAAATCAACATCCTGTTTTATAAGATGTTGATTTTTCATTAC
>JBPOHM010000175.1:0-2972 GCA_052035585.1 Bacillota bacterium | reverse complement strand
CAATTTGCTAAATCAGTATATTCAAAATATAAATTTTATTCTGCCATAATAATGTTTTAGTTAAAACCTAATTTTATGAAGACCATATTCAATCCTTTCAATAAGGCCAAGTCTTTTTGGCCTCCATACTTGTAAAAGCTGAATGACTTATTCACCAAACCCTAATTAGACCTTAAACAACGGATTATCAAAATATTTTAAGAATTACACCCATTAACTGTAAAAGATGAGTCAGAATAAATACTCATTATTCACTATCAATTATACCTAATGGTAGTTATTAAAAATTCAATCAAGAATTACGATTTTAGACTATTAAAAAATGATCCTTAATATCATGATTACCAAATTATAAGATCTGAAAATAAATATCAACAGTATAGCATATGAAAAAGTTAGCCTTAATATTACTTATATTATTTTCTTTTAGATACGCTAATTCAGCAACCATTTATATCAATGTTCATAATGTAAACGGAAATTTAGTCTCAAATGCATATATAAAGTTGTATGACAGCAATTGGAACCAATTAGCAACAGAATATACAAATGCGTCTGGAATGGCAACATTTGCGTTATTAGATTACGGTACATATAATTATGAAGTATTTTATACAGGAGAATCACAGGAATTTTGGGGAAGCGATGAGAGCTTTTATTTGGGAAGTCCAATTCTTACCAGAAACTTTACTAGGTATTGGCCATATAAAAATTCAGAAACACTTCCGTCCTCAAGCTGCATTGTCGGACAACAAGTCACCTACAGATTCACAGTAAGAAATAATCTATCTTTTGCAAGAGATGTAAAAGTGGAATTATTTGTTGATAACAATCGTTTAAACTCAGGGGAATTTCATGAAGAAAGTTCAGTAAAGCGTATCCCGAGTAATAGTACGAGGACATTTGAGTTCAGTTTTTCTCCAAGCTCATCAGGGATTTATTATTGGAAAATGAGAGTTTGGTCATATAGTGATGCATCATCCTCATACATCATCACTGATTCCTATAATTGGCAAACATCATTTACAGCCACTGCTAGTAGTTTAGATGTTTTTGTAAGAAATGTCAATGGTTCATATATAAAAAATGCATATGTGGATCTTTATGATGATTTCAAAACAGATTACACAGATGCAAGTGGCAGGGCCGAATTCAATGGTTTAAGTTATGGAGAGCACAATTTTGATGTTTGGTATGACAGTGAAGCCAGGGAATATTGGGGATATGGAGTTGGTCGGGTTACATCATCCACAAATTCTGTAACATTCACTAGAAATTGGCCTTTCATTAACAGTTTTTCACTCTCTGACCCAACTCCTGATATTAACGAAAAGGTTGATTTCGACATTACAGTTAAGAATAATCTCTCGTTTTCACGAAATGTTCAAGTTGAATTATGGGTAGATAGAGACAATCAGGAGCCATATGATATACACTTAGTTTCGGAAATAAAATCTGTTGGAACATTATTCAATACTACTTTTAATTTCGATATATATCCTCTCTATTCTGGAACATATAATTGGAAAGCTCATGTTCTGAGTTATAATGATAAACAAAATGATTATATTGTAACAGACACTCATCCATGGAGCAATGCCTTCAATGTTGAAAATCCTGTATTGCCTTTTCCTATTATGACGGGGCGTATTGTTTATCATAGTTATACAAATCCCGATGAAGAAAAGTGGGATGCAAAAATGTATATGTATGATTTCTCTAACAATCAAAGAACAGAAATAAGTGCTACATGGAATATCGATAATCCCATTAATGGCCATTTTTCCCCAGATGGAACTAAAATAGTATTCATGGCTGATCAAAGAGGTGAGCCTCGAGACTGGGATATCTTTGTTTGGAATGTCGGATCCAACATAGAGCCAGAGAACTTGACAAATATTGAACCTGGTCCTCGTGATCAAGATCCGAAATTTTCACCTGATGGTAAAAAGGTAGTCTATAATCATTCATATTGGGATTCCCAAATTGGAGGATTTAAATCAGTTCTAAGAGAAATAGATTTAGAAAGTAAATCTATAAGAAACATTTCACCAGAGAATGTAATTACGCAATCCTGTCCGTATTACACCACTGATGGTCAAAAAGTCGTATTTACGTATGATTCTGACCTTAATTCATCCATAAGGATGGTTGATCTTAATAATATAAATAGTACAGTTTTACTAGTCGATGAACCATTAACACAAGAAATGTATCCTATTGTTAAAGATGCTAATACATTTTTATATACTCGATGGGTATCTAAGGATGATCGTAATGACAGAATATTTTTAGGATACTTAAATGGATCAACTGCTCCCTATTCCATTTTTAATACAACTACTGGACAGGATGCTGATCCTTATCCTGTCAACTCGAATTATGTGCTTTTTTCTAGCATTAGAGATGGCGGAATGGGTGGATGGGATCTATACCTAGGAGACATAGAAACGGATTACATTTGGTCTTTAAGTGAGATCAATCCTCAAATCAATTCAAATATTAATGACTTAGGAGTTTCATATACTAATAGCTCGTATACTCATGTCCCTGTAACGAGTGTTTCGGTTCAACCAACAACAATGAGTTTATTAGTTGGAGAATCAACAGGAAACGTTAATGCCATAGTTTTACCTGCAAACGCATCAAATAAGAATGTCACTTGGAGTTCCACTGTAACTGGTGTAGCGACTGTAAGTCAAACAGGAGTTATCAACCCTATTGCTTCAGGTACAACAAATATTACAGCAACCACTGTAGATGGAGGTCTTACAGCGACTTGCATAGTTACTGTTACTGTTCCAGCAATAAATATCACCGCTCCTAATGGAGGAGAGACATGGCCGGTTGGAAGTACTCAGAACATAACATGGACATCCTCAGGAACAAGTGGCAATGTACGAATAGAATACTCCACTAATAATGGCTCAACCTGGACTGGTATTATCTCCAGCACCCCGGACGACGGGAAC
>JBPOHM010000072.1:0-1661 GCA_052035585.1 Bacillota bacterium | reverse complement strand
TTGTTGTAGAAAATATTAATAAATACCTTGATAGGGGCATAAAAAAGAAAGAAGCATCTATGTTTGCTACTGGTGAGATGGGACTTGCTATCAGTGCTTCTACTTTCACTACTATAGCTGTATTTTTTCCTTTGATTTTTGCTGGTGGTATTGTTGGTATATTTTTTCAACAATTTTCTATAATTGGGGCTGCTACTATGCTTGGTTCACTACTGATAGCTCTCACCCTAACTCCTACACTTACGAGCCAAATGCTCGTGGAGCCTGCAAAACAAAAAAAGAAGCTCAAGATATATGAAATTTCTGAAAAATGGTACGTTAGTTTAGAGAACTATTATGGTAAATTGATTGAATGGTGCTTACATCATAAAACAGTAATTGTAGTTATCATGGTAGCTTTAATAGGTCTAGCTGTAATCATTGGTAAATGGTTTATTGGTACTGAATATATTCCTAATATTGATGGTGGCGATTTAATTACAGTTATACAATTACCAGAAGGATATAGTTCTGCAGAAACAGAAAAAGCTGCTGCAAAAATTGAAAAATTTATAGAAAATAATGTACCAGAAATTGTTTTTGGCTTTACTGTAGCTGGACAAACTGATCAAGGTATTTTATCTTCAGTAGGGTTCAAAGAAAATAAAAACCTGGCAACAATAGTATATCATATGGTACCACCCGATCAACGTAAACGTAGTTCTCAACAAATAGCAAAATTAGTTGAAAAAGAGTTAAAAAAGATGCCCGAGGTGGAACAGTTTAACGTCACTGGTGGATCAATACTTTGTGGGGCTTTGCTTGGAAATGCTAAACCCATTGAGATTGTTATCACTGGTAGTGATCTAGATATATTAAGTAAATATGCTAAAATTATTGAAGATTCTTTGAAAAAAATTCCTAATCTCACTAATATTCAAAATAGCTTAGCAAATACCAAACCTGAATTTAGAATAACTTTAGACAAAGATCGTATGGCAGATATTAAAATAAATCCTGCTATGGCTGCTATGCAAGTGCGACAGAGCCTCTATGGTACCGAAGCTGGTAAATACAATGAGCAAGGCAATGAAATTCCTATAAATGTCAGATACATGCGCGAGGAACTTACATCGATAAATGATGTTTTAAATATCAGAATATCTTCTCTTACAGGCAATGCTTATGCCCTTCGAGAAGTAGCAGATGTAAATTTAGATAATGGCTATGCAGAAATAATGCACGATAATCAACAACGTGTAGCTATAGTAGGTGCTGATATTACAAATGATATAGACCTGGGCACAATGTCAAAAGAAGTGCAAAAAATAATTAATAATATTAATCATCCTAATAATGTAATGATACAAATGAAAGGACAAGTGGAGGAGCAACAAGAGAGTTTCTCAAGCTTACAATTAATTTTGATAATTAGTATAATACTAGTATATATGATTATGGCTGCACAGTTTGGCAATCTATTGCAACCTTTCATTATCTTTCTCTCATCACCCTTTGCTATAGTAGGCTCTATCCTTGCTTTCTATATTACTGGCACTACATTAAGTTTGATTTCTTTTGTAGCAATAATATTATTAATGGGTGTAGTAATAAATAATGGTATAGTGCTGGTAGATTATACTAATTATCAAAATTAATTGTAAGCTTGAGAAACTCTCTTG
>JBPOHM010000252.1:0-11599 GCA_052035585.1 Bacillota bacterium | reverse complement strand
ATAAGTATAATACTATTATTTATAAAAATCCAGAGTCTAAATAAAAATTTTATAAAATTTATATTAAAGGCTAAGTAGTACAAAATAGATATAAGATAAGTACCAAAATTGATAAATATTGACATTTTAAACAAAATAATATATATTTAATATATAGTTGCTATATAGTATAATTGTAAAAGGAATGTGAGTTTGTATGAATTTTGTACCTATAAATGAAGTTCACGAAGGAATGATTTTAGCTAAAGATGTAAAAATTTATGAACATACGCCTAATAAACTTGATCTACTAAAAGAAGGTACAATGCTAACTGATAGTAATATTAAAAGATTAAAAGAATTAGGTAGTGTTGGTTTATATATTTATAATGAAAATGATTATAATAAAACTCCTGCTCGTATATTGGATGATTCTTTAAAAATAGAAGCAATAACAGAGCTTGAAAAATTATTTTCAGATTTAGATAAGAACGAAGGAAAATTAGAGAGTATAGCATTACGTGGATTAAACGAAATTTCAAATAAAATTGTTGATAGTATTATAGTAAACAAGGAATATATGGTAAATATTCTTGACTTAAAAATGTATGATGATTATACTTATCACCATTCATTAAGTGTGTCTGTTTTATCTACTGCCATTGGATTATCATTAGGACTTAATGATTCAGCCTTGTTTGATTTAAGCTTATGTGCTTTATTACATGATATAGGGAAAACAAAAATAGTTCGCAACATTATAACTAAGCCAGATAAATTAACTGATGAAGAGTTTGAAATTATTAAATCTCATCCTTTACGTGGTGGCAAATGTGTAACAAAAAACGAATTAATAAATGAACGTATTTACAATGGAATCATATCTCATCATGAGAAATTCGATGGAACTGGATATCCATTTAGTGCCAAAGGTAAAGGGATACCACTATTCGGCAGAATAATTGCAGTAGCAGATGTTTATGACGCCTTAACTTCAAAAAGAGCTTACAGAGAACCAAATAAGGCTTCAGAAGCAATTGAATATATAATGGCTGCAAATGGTACTTACTTTGATCCAGAAGTAGTTAGTGCATTTTTAAGGAAAATAGCACCTTATCCAATTAATGACTATGTTAAATTAAGCAATGGAAAAATTGGAATCGTAACAAGACTTTATCCAGAAAATCCTTTAAGACCAGAGGTTAAGATTATAAATGAAGAAAACGACGTTTACTATAACTTATATGAGGATACTAAGCTATACAATATAGTTATTCTAGAATCATTATAAATATTAAAATGAAAGGGCAGATGAAATAAATGGACATTATGAGCGAGCAAATGAATTTATTTAAATTGATAAAATTTAATGAAAATCCTGATGAAAAAATACCAAAGGGAGTAGTTTTAACAAAAATACAAATATGGTGTCCTTATTGCTCTAATAAAGTTATCTTTAAAAAGGATAAAAAGTTAGGAATTAAAAAATGTCCAATTTGTAACATTTCAGAAAAGGATTATTGGGTGAAAAAGGTAAATTCTTTATAATATATCTTTTTCTCTTAATTTTTTTGCAACAAACTCTTCAATTACAGTCTTTATAAAAACCAATATCGGCACTCCTAATATCATGCCTGCAACTCCAAATGCTGAACCGCCAATCACAACACCAGTTATAGACCAAAAAGGTGTCACCCCTACATTACTACTAACAATTTTAGGTTCAATAAAATTACTATCTAGCTGTCCTATAACAATTGTTATTACAAATGCTATAAATGCTTTCATAGGGCTTGTAAAAAATGATACTATAATAACTGGAATTGAGCCTATTATAGGTCCAAAAAAAGGAATAACATTAAACAAACCAATTATACTTCCCATCAAAGCTGCATAAGGAATTCTAAATATTAAAAATGCTATAGTAATAATTATACCAACTATTAGTGAATCTAATAGCTTACCTACTAAATAGCTTTTAAAAATTTTATTGGCACTAGCTGATAAATATAGAATATTATTTACCTTCCCCTCATCAAACAACGCTAACATAAGTCTTTTAAATCTTGTAATTAAATCATCCTTTTCTATCAACATATATATTGCAAGTATAAAATTAGCCAAGGTTGAAAAAACACTACTTGCAACTTCTCTTACTGAATTCATTAATGAATATGCAATTAAATTTAGAAAATTATTTATTTTATCTTTAATATCTGTGCTTAGCTCTGTTATTTGATTTGCTATATTATAAACATAGTGATTATCAATTTTTTTTGCTAAATTTGATACAATTGAGCTAATATCAACATTATAATTTGTAATAAAGGCTATTACAGACTCTGCATTTTCAATAAGTATCGGAATAAAAATAGAAAACACAATTAAGACAATACATAGTAAGGAAACACAGGTTAGAAAAATAGCAGGCTCTCTTCTCATTTTAAATCTTTTCATAATAGATTTAACTAATGAGTCTAATAAATATGCTATTATGAAAGCTATTATCACTGGCTTTAAGACAAAGAAAATAAAGCTTATTTTACTAGGACTAAAAATAAATATAAGCATAATAAATACAATTACTAAAATTGGTATAGCTAATTTTAAATTATATAAAAATTTATTTATCACAATATCCCCTTCTTTATAATTTTTTAACTAAAAAACGAAGCAAAAATAATTTGCTTCGTCCCCTATGTATTTAGTTATTTTACAATATACTTGCTTCTCCTCTATAAACGGCACCTTGTTTACCATTTACAGTAAGAGTTTCTCCATCCTCTATCAGCTTCATACAGTCTGTAGCTCCTATAACTACTTCCTTTTTAAGCTCCATGGCTACTATAAAGGCATGTGAAGTTAAGCCACCCTCTTCAACAATTATTGCAGAGGCTCTTTCCATATATTCAACAACATCCTTATCAGTAGAAGGCATAACAAGGATATCTCCATCATTAAATCTTCCTTCTAGCTCTACTGCATTACGGGCTTTTACAGCCTTTCCAATAACTGTTCCTTTACCATAACCTGTCTTTTTAAACAGAGGATCACTTACAACATGAATTTTCATAAGATTTGTTGCTCCGGAAATACCAACAGGGACTCCTGCTGTTATTATAACCAATTCACCATTATTTATTAATTTCTCTTCTAATGCCCTATTTACTGAGCCTTCTAAGATATCATCTGTACTATGTGGTTTTTCTGTTTTAATAGGATATACTCCCCAATACAATGCAAGCTTTCTCATAACCTGTTCTGATTGAGTTGTTGCTATGATTGGTGATTTAGGTCTAAACTTTGATATAGATATTGCAGTATATCCAGATAATGTTGCAGATATAATTGCTGCAGATTGTAAATCAATACAGCTTCTACATGTAGCATAGCCTATTGAGTCTGTAATAGTATAATTTGAGCTTTCATATCTATTACTTAATATTTTTTTATAATCTAATGAATCCTCAATCATTATTGCGATTTTACTCATTGTTTCAACAGCCTCTATCGGATAACTACCTGAAGCTGTCTCTCCTGAAAGCATTATTGCATCTGTTCCTTCGTATATGGCTGTAGCTACATCTGATACCTCAGCTCTTGTAGGTCGAGGATTTCTCATCATAGAATCAAGCATTTGCGTTGCTGTTATAACAGGTTTACCAGCCATATTGCACTTTGATATTAACTCTTTTTGAACTAAAGGCACCTCTTCAAGTGGTATTTCCACTCCTAAATCTCCTCTAGCTACCATTATTCCATCGGAAACACTTATTATTTCATCAATATTATCTACACCTTCTCTATTTTCAATTTTAGAAATGATAGAAATATGACCTGCACCATTTTCTTCAAGAATACGTCTAATAGTTAAAACGTCACTGGCCTTTCTAATAAAGGAAGCTGCTATGAAATCTACACCTTGCTTTATACCAAAAATTATATCATCTACATCCTTATCTGTTAGAGCAGGAAGATGAATTTTTACACCTGGAACATTTATACCTTTCTTATTTTTTATTAAACCACTGTTTTTAACGTCGCATAATAAATCAGTATCATTTATCTTTTGCTTAACAACAAGCTCAATGAGACCATCGTCAATTAATACAATATCACCTATACTTAAATCCTTTGCCAAATCTTCATAAGTAACACTACATATTTTCTCATTGCCTAATATATCTCTAGTAGTAATTGTAAATTCTTGTCCTGCATAAAGATAAGCTTCTCCATTTTCAAAATTCCTTGTTCTAATTTCAGGTCCCTTTGTATCAAGCATTATTGCAATTGGTCTATTTAATTCTTGTCTTACTTTCTTAATTGTATTAATTCTTACCTCATGTTCTTCATGAGAGCCATGAGAAAAATTAAGTCTAGCAACATTTAGTCCCGCTTTTACTAAGTCCTTAAGGACTTCTTCTTTTTCAGAAGTCGGTCCTATCGTACAAACTATTTTAGTTTTTCGCATTTCTACCTCCTATAGTCTATGTTATATCTAGCTAAAATTATATAGATAATATTTTTGTCAATTGATATGATTCATAATCAAATACTTTTTCTGTATTAAGTGCTTCTGTTAAGTCCATATCAAATACACCAACATCATTAACACCTATAGCTCTTGCTACTTTACCACCTAAAAGCAATTCAACAGCTCTTGCACCCATCTTGCTGCCTATTAATCTATCATAGGATGAAGGAGTTCCTCCTCTTTGTGTATATCCAAGTACAGAGTATTTTGTACTAATACCTGTTTTCTTAGCAATTATTTCACTTAAGCTCTTTGCATCTCCTGCTCCTTCAGCAAGCATAACTATACTATGTCTCTTACCTCTAATTCTTCCTTGCATTATTTTATCGCATATTTCATCTACACTTAAGTTTATCTCTGGAAGAATAACTAGCTCAGCTCCTCCAGCAAGTCCTGAATATAAAGCTATATCACCACAATTTCTTCCCATAACCTCTATAACATTTGTATTACCATGTGAAGATGATGTGTCTCTAATTTTGCTTATTGCATCTAATACTGTTTCAAGAGCAGTGAAAAATCCTAATGTGTATTGAGTATAAGCTAAGTCATTATCGATAGTGCCAGGTATAGCCATAGTAGGTATTCCTGCCTCTGCAAGCTTTTTAGCTCCTTTATATGTACCATCTCCACCTATTGCAACTATTCCATCTATTTCTAAATATTTAATATTTTTTAAAGCCTTATTAAAGCCCTCTTCCTCCATAAACTCTAAGCATCTTGCACTTCCAAGTATTGTCCCTCCACGATGAATTATATCTGCAACAGACGCTAAGCTCATATCCATTGTATCATTATCAATCAATCCTTTGTAACCGTTCTTAATTCCTATTACCTTAACTCCACTGTATAAGCCATATCTTACAACTGCTCTAATGGCTGCATTCATTCCTGGTGAATCTCCACCACTTGTTAGAACTCCAATTGTTCTCATATCTATCATTTTCCTTTCCTTTATTATCGTATATCAGTATTAAAATCTTATTTAATTATAACATTCTCCTTACCAAGAAGTGTTATAAGCTCATTAATTACATTTTTATTCTCTATATTTACCCCAAAACCATTTGGAATAATCATTTTTGATTTTTCTAGCTTACTATAAAGTACTACCTCGTTTTTCCCTTTTGCATTTTCTAGATATCTAAATATATCGTTTTTTATAGCTTTATAATGCTCCTTACTCTCAACCTGTAAGTATAGCTTAGTCCTTGACTTCATTTCAGAAAGAGGAACTATTTTATTACATATTACCTTTGGTGTTTCCTCTTCAGCTATATTTAAGTGTCCATATACAAGAACAATATTATCCTCTTCCATATGCTGCATATACAAGCTATATATCTTAGGAAAAACTATTACTTCTATACTACCATATAAATCCTCAAGAGTTAAAAATGCCATTGTCTTATCATTTCTAGTTATTTTTCTTTGTTTTTTTATAATTATTCCTCCAACAACAACATTATCTCCATCCTTTAGATTTATTTCACTTGATGTCTCTGATAAATGCTCATGTGCTTCAAAAATTTCACTGCAATTTGTAGTAGTGTATTCATCAAGCAAATTCTCATACTCAGATAATGGATGGCCACTTAAATATATACCAGCCATTTCCTTTTCCATCGATAATATTTGCTTACTTGTAAATTCCCCAACATCTGGAATATTTTCAGAAGTAAAAATATTTTCTTTGTCTATCTCCCTTGCCATATCACCTTCAAAGATTGATAACTGTCCCTCAACGCTTCTTCTCTTTTGATAAATAGCACCATCTACAATATCCTCATAGCCTTGTAAGAGCTGCTTTCTTTTATATCCTAATGAATCAAAGGCTCCACATTTTATCAATGATTCAATTTGTCTTTTATTTAAAGCTAAGCTATCAAGCTTTTGACAAAAATCAGTGAAGGACTTAAATTTACCCTTTTCTTTTCTAACTCTTACAATTTCAGCAATAACATTTGTACCAACATTTTTAATTGCCTTTAGTCCAAATCTTATCCTTCCATTACTTACTGTGAACTTATCTTCACTCTCATTAATATCTGGAGGTAAAATCTCTACTCCAAGTCTCTTACATTCTCTTATATACAAAGCAACAGAATTTGAGCTGCCCATTATACTTGTAATAAGTGATACCATATATTCAACAGGATAATAGTACTTTAGATATGCAGTTTGGTATGCAAGCATTGCATATGCAACTGCATGAGCCTTAGGAAAGGCATAGTTTGCAAATTCAATCATTAAATCATATATTTCATTTGCTATCTTTTCACTAACACCGTTTCTAATAGCTCCTTTAATCTCAATGTTTCCATTATCATCTAATTTACCATGAATGAAATGCTCTCTTTCTTCAAGCATTATTTTCATTTTTTTCTTACCCATAGCACGTCTAAGCAAATCAGAACGTCCCATTGAAAAGCCTGCAATATCACGCACAACCTGCATAACCTGCTCTTGGTAAACCATAACTCCATAGGTTTCACCAAGTGAACTCTCCAGCAATGGATGAAGATACTTTACATGCTCAGGATTTTGACTATTTTTAACATAAACTGGTATCTGTCCCATAGGTCCAGGTCTATATAAAGCATTAGCAGCTGCTATATCCATGAACTTCTTTGGTTTAAATTCCTTTAAAAACGAACGCATGCCTGAGCTTTCAAACTGAAATATACCTAATGTATCAGCACGAGAGAACATCTCGAAAACATTTTTATCATCATAGTTACATTTATCAAAGTTTATATCTACATTATGATTTTTCTTTATAAGATGTACAGTATCCTGAATAACCGTTAAGGTTCTTAAGCCTAGGAAGTCCATCTTTAAAAGTCCAAGCTCTTCTAACTCAACCATATTAAATTGAGTAGTAATTATGTCCTTATTTCTTGAAAGTGGAACGTATTCAGTTACTTCGTCCTTAGAAATTAAGACACCAGCTGCATGTGTAGATGAATGCCGTGGTAAACCCTCTAGCTTTAATGAAATTTCTATTAATTCCTTTATTCTATAATTACTAGGATCAGTTGAATTGTATAAATCATTTAAATCCTTATCAAGCTCAAGTGCCTTTGATAAGGTCATACCAACAGCCATAGGAATTCTTTTTGCTATAGAATCCACTTCACCATATGATATATTTAAAGCTCTTCCAACATCCCTTATAGCTGCTCTTGCTGCCATTGTTCCAAAGGTAATAATTTGAGCAACTCTTTGCTCTCCGTATTTTCTAATTACATAGTCAATAACCTCTTCACGTCTCTCATAGCAAAAATCTATATCTATATCAGGCATACTAACTCTTTCAGGATTTAAGAAACGTTCAAAGAACAGATTATATTTTATAGGATCAACACCTGTTATTTTAAGCGAATATGCAACAATACTACCTGCTCCAGAGCCTCTACCAGGTCCAACCATAATATTATTGTCCTTTGCATATTTTATAAAATCCCAAACAATCAAGAAATAGTCTATATAACCCATTTGCTCAATTATTGAAATCTCATAATCTAGTCTATCCTGAATTTCCTTAGTTATAACATCATATCTTTCTTTTAATCCCTTTTGGCATAGCTCTCTAAAATATGAGCTTTTAGTATAGTTCTCTGGAATATCAAATTCTGGTAAATGAACTGTATCAAAATCAAGCTCAACATTACAACGCTCAGCTATTTTTTGAGTATTTTCAATGGCCTCTTCTGGAAAAAGCTCTGACATCTCTTCATAGCTCTTCAAATAAAACTCATCTGAAGGGAATCTCATTCTATCTTCATCTATAGTCTTTTGCATCTGAACACATAGTAAAACGTCATGAAATCTAGCATCCTCTTTATTTATGTAATGAACATCATTAGTAGCAACAAGAGGTATGTCAAGCTCCTTAGATAGCATCATAAGACCTTTATTTATAATCTTTTGCTCGCTCATATTATGGTCCTGCATCTCTAAAAAGAAATTGTCTTTGCCGAATATGTCTATATATAATAAAGCCTTTTCTCTAGCCTTTTCATAATTATTGTTAAGTATAAGCTCTTGAATTTCACCCGCTATACAAGCACTCAAGGCAATAACACCCTTACTATGCCTTCTTAATAAATCATAATCTACACGTGGTTTATAGTAAAAGCCATCAACAAAGCCAGCAGAGCATATTTTCATTAGATTTTTAAGGCCTTCATTATTTTCGGCAAGCAAAACTAGATGATATTGTCCCTTATCCTTTTGAGGGTCCTTATCATACATAGATCTTTCTGATATGTAAGCTTCAAAACCTAGTATGGGCTTTATACCAGCACTTTTAGCTTGCTTATAAAATTCAACAACACCATACATAACCCCATGGTCAGTTATGGCTATGCTCTCAATACCAAGCTCTTTAGTTTTCTTAACTAGCGCCTTAATTCGAGCAGCTCCATCAAGCAGACTGTATTCAGTATGCACATGTAAATGAGTAAAATTTTTCTTATACATATTTATCTCCTCTTAGATGATATTTTAACACTATTTCTTTAATTTTACAAATCAAAAAAATCAAATATTTTGTATATTTTTAATAGTTTAGTAAAAAATAAATAATACTTGCTAATCGAATAAATATCCTATTTAATTTTGCATATAAATTAATTAGAATAAATAATAGAATGAAAGGAGCAATTATGTTACCTAAAATATATATTGACACTAAAAAATGGAAGCAAAAGCTTAATAAAGCAATAGAATTTTCACATAAGTCTAATATACCAGATTCAATATTAGAAAAAATAGCAAAATCTATAATTAGCTTCACTGTATCAACAACATCTCCAGATACTGAATCCGAAAAATTATTTTATGATATGTGGAAGAATGCAGATAAGGATGAACGAAAAATCTTAGCTAAAACTTTAATTAGATTAATTAAAGCATAATCTTTTATTTTTTATATACAAATTTCAAAAATTGGTATATACTAACATTAAACATTAATAAAGAAAGGATTGGTGTTATAATGAGTGATGTTAGGTATATTAGTTTTGATTTGTTAGAAAGTTTTATGGAGGATACCTTTGTAAAGCTTGGTACTCCTAGAGAACAAGCTAAGATAATTGCAGATGTACTAATAATGTCAGACAAGCTTGGTATTGATTCTCATGGTGTTGGTAGATTTAAGCCTATTTATGTTGACAGAATCAATCAAGGAATATTAAATCCTGTCACTAAAATAGATATACTTAAGGAAAGTCCTACAACAGCTATATTAGATGCTAATGATGGTATGGGACATGTTGCTAGTAAAAGAGCTATGGAAATTGCTATAGAAAAAGCAAAGGTATATGGTATGGGGATGGTAACAGTAAAAAATTCATCACATTATGGTTTTGCAGGATACTATCCACTCATGGCATCTAAGGCTGGTATGATAGGTATAACAGGAACTAATGCAAGACCATCTATAGCACCTACCTTTGGCGTTGAAAACATGCTAGGAACAAACCCTCTTACCTTTGCTATTCCTACAGATGAGGAGTTTGACTTCCTTTTAGACTGTGCTACCTCAACCTCTCAAAGAGGTAAAATTGAAAAATATGAAAGAGAAGGAAAAGAGCTACCTGAAGGTTGGGTAATTGATGATGAAGGCAATGTTAGAACTGATACTAAACAAGTACTTATTGATTTAACAAAAGGAAAGGCTGCATTAACCCCACTCGGAGGAGTTGGAGAGGATTTAGCTGGCTATAAGGGTTATGGCTATGCAACAGTAGTTGAAATATTGTCATCAGCATTACATTTAGGACCATATATGAAGGCCTTAACTGACGTAGATGAGAACGGCAATAAAAAGCCATATAAATTAGGACATTTCTTTATAGCTATAAATGTTGAAAATTTTGTTGAGATAGATAAATTTAGAAAGCATACAGGAGATATTTTAAGAGAGCTTAGAGCATCTAAAAAGGCACCTGGTGAAAATAGAATATACACAGCTGGAGAAAAGGAATATTTAACTTATCAATTCAGAAAAGACAAGGGTGTACCTATGAATGATGTCTTAATTAAGCAATTAAATGAATTAAATGAAAAATACAATCTTGGTTATACATTTTAATATAGTAGAAAATATATTTAAAGCCATATGTTACAATTTCTACATTGTTCTATATGGCTTTTTATAAGCACAAATAATAACAATGCATATAATAAAATAGTTTAATACTATTTTATACCGCAATAATGGCGGAGAAATGGAGGTATTTGTGCAAGACTTTATAAGATCATCACTTGAGCTACATTTATTTTTTGCTAGAATCATGAAGGAACATGCATTATTTTTACATGCAGGCTTTATGCCTATCCAAACCTGCTATATAAAAGAAACACTATGGTACAAATGTCAATTTGAGAAGCTATTATCAGATGCAGTTAAACTAAGCAACTGTTTAATTAGTCCAGAGGTTTTAAATTCAGGAGAAATTGTAACAAACTATACTTTAGATGCTGAAAGAAAAACTGAGAAATTAACAGGAATCAATATTGATACTTCTATTACATTAATGGAACAGGAATTAAATTGTAATCCAGCCTTTAAAATGCCTGATGTTATATCTAATGTACATCTTTTAAATGAAGCTGCTATTAATTTATTAGATGGATTGATTGACTTAAAACAAAGAATTTTAAATGATGTATTAGTATGTTCAATATTTACAGTAAATTATCCATTACTAATTGAACATATCTTAAGGGAAGCAAAATTATATAGACAATATGTATGGATGCTTCAAAATGGTATGGATATTAACAGTGTAGATATGAAGCAGGTAGAACTATTCTGGAATCAAATTATGATGGAGCATGCTTTATTTATACGAGGATTGCTTGATCCAACACAAGAAGAATTAATAGATACTGCAGATTCATTTGCAAATGAATTTAAGGAGCTAA
Organism: Bacillota bacterium; assembly: GCA_052035585.1. Lineage (GTDB taxonomy): Bacteria > Bacillota > Clostridia > Tissierellales > Sedimentibacteraceae > UBA1535. The sequence continues at coordinate 150 of JBPOHM010000252.1, read as the reverse complement.
TTGAAGAAACTAAAGCTGCAACAGAAATAACTATGCCAATTATAACAAATGAGGCTATTATTGAAACATCAAAATATGTAAAATTCAAAACAGCTGGAGTTCAAGGAATCACTGAGTGTAAAATAAGGTCATTAATACTACCACTTCTAG